>JAVHOU010000159.1:0-2447 GCA_036170275.1 Ignavibacteriaceae bacterium | reverse complement strand
CGGCTGGAGACTATGATGAATATCTTCAGAAGTTAGTTGTTCCAAATTTTAGATCTGTTGTTAGAGGTGTTACCACAAAGTACGAAGCAAAAGCACTTTATACTGCAGAACGCGAAAAACTTGAGAGTGAGATCAAATCAAAACTTGCTGCTGTTCCGGAAATGAAAGAAGCGATTATTCTTTCTGCCCCATTAAGACAAATTACTTTACCAGCAGGACTTAAAAATGCTATTGAGGATAAGCTGAAAGCAGAGCAGGAAAGCCAAAGAATGGAATTCATTCTTACCAGAGAAAAGCAAGAGGCAGAAAGAAAGCGGATTGAAGCTCAAGGTATTGCAGACTTTCAAGAAATCGTTTCAAAAGGAATTAGCGAACAATTACTTAAGTGGAAAGGAATTGAAGCAACTGAAAAGCTTGCAAATTCAACAAATTCAAAGGTTATAGTTATCGGTTCAGGAAAAGATGGACTTCCGATTATACTCGGAAACGATAAATAGACCAGTTGGTCATTTGTAGTTATCATATGTTTTTATATTTTTGAACTTATCAGTCAAATAATTAGGTAAACTTTAGAATATGTTGCCATCTATACATACAATAAATATCTTACTTCCTTTTTTTTATTTCGCAACATTTGCTATTTACTTTTATGATTTTCAGCAAGGCGGTAAAAAATTTCAGAACTCAAAAAGATTATTTCTCTTTTTAACACTCATTTTTCATTTTCTTTATTTAGTATTAAGAACAGTTGAGTTTAATCATCCGCCAATTACAAATGTATTTGAAATTTTTACAGTGCTTGCATTCGCAATCAGTTTTTCTTATTTCATTTTAGAATTAGTAACAGATATAAGAAGAACCGGTCCATTTATAATAATCATATCAATTATTTTTCAAGTTATATCAACTTTATTTATTCAAGATCTTGCAGAAGTAAAAGAAGTTTTAAGAAGTAACTTGCTGGGCATTCATGTTATTAGTGCCTTGATAGGTTATTCGGGAATTACAATTTCTGCAGTTTATGGATTTTTATATCTCATTCTCTACAACGAAATAAAACTTAATAAATTTGGTTTGATATTTAACCGATTACCTAGTTTAGAAATTTTGGAAAGATTAAGTTTTATCGCTGCCATTATTGGATTTGTGTTTTTAACGATAACTATAATAATTGGAGTAATTTGGCTGCCGCAGGCTTTCCCTAATATTAAATTTACTGATCCCAAACTTATTGGCACTTTTACGGTTTGGATTCTTTATGGATTCGGACTTATAAATAAATTTTTAGGTAAATGGAGAGGGAAAAAATTAATTGTGCTTTCTATCATTGGTTTTACTCTCGCAATTTTATCAACAATACTAACAAACTTTTTAGCAAAAAGTTTTCACTCATTTTACTGAGATTATGAATCTTCTAGGAATATCAATAAATCACCACACTGCTCCTGTTGAACTTAGAGAGGCATTTCATTTAAATGAAGATGAAATTCGTCAGTTCATTCAGCAGACTAAAGAGAAAGCCTTTGCGGAAGGAATAATAATTTCTACCTGCAACAGAACAGAGATTTATGCCATTCCCAAAAACAATACTACAAGTTTAAAAGATTTACAGGATCTGATCAAAAATTATAAATCAAGTTTTGAGGTGAAGGACGAAAACTTCCAGCACTTTATATCACGTGAATCAGTCGAACATCTTTTCCGTGTCGCTTGTGGAATTGAATCACTGCTGATTGGTGATAACCAGATCTTTAAGCAGGTAAAAGATTCATTTCAAATCTCAGAAGAAATGGGATTTGCCGGAGTTTTAATTCGCCGGGTTATGGATGCTGCAACTCGTGTTGGAAAGAGAGCAATTACCGAAACAGCCATCAGTGAGGGAGCTGTTACAGTCAGTTATGCCGCTGTGCAGCTTATAGAAAAAATATTTTCTAATCTTCAAAAAAAATCTGCTTTAATAATTGGAACCGGTGAAACTGGAGAGATTGCAGCAAAGCATTTACGTGATAGAGGAATTGGAAGACTTGCACTGACAAACCGTTCTTTTGAAAAAGCAGAAAGGCTTGCTGCAGAATTAAATACTGCTGTGTTTCCATTCTCAAACTTTAAGGAACATCTATACAAATTTGATATAATTGTAAGTGCAACAAGTGCTGAAGGACTTATCATCACAAAAAAAGATATTGAAGATGCGATGAAAAAGCGAAATTATGCGTCAATGGTGCTAATGGATATCGCAATTCCGCGTGATATTGATCCTGATTCTAAAAAAATTGATTACGTTTTTTATCACGATATTGATTCACTTAACATAATTGTTGAACAAAATCTTGGTAAAAGAAAATCTGAAATCCCAAAAGTAGAAAAGATTATCCAGGAAGAGCTTGATGCATTTTTTGAATGGTACAACTCACTTGAAGCTGCACCAACAATAAAGGCTATACGTG
>JAVHOU010000158.1:0-39774 GCA_036170275.1 Ignavibacteriaceae bacterium | reverse complement strand
CAGCGGTCTCCAAAACCGCAGGTTGGGGGTTCGAGTCCCTCCTGACGTGCTGAAGTTTGAAAGGTTAATATGAAGGATAAAATAATTGCTTTCTTTCAAGATGTTGTAAAAGAAATGAAAAAAGTCACTTGGCCAACTAAGGCAGAGCTTATTGAATCTACAAAAATTGTTATTGTAGTCTGTATAGTTCTCGCTTTGTTTACTTATGTAATTGATATGTTGATTAGTCAGGTATTTAAA
Source organism: Ignavibacteriaceae bacterium (assembly GCA_036170275.1). Classification (GTDB taxonomy): domain Bacteria; phylum Bacteroidota; class Ignavibacteria; order Ignavibacteriales; family Ignavibacteriaceae; genus IGN3. Next base: position 39,534 of record JAVHOU010000158.1, on the reverse strand, counting down.
GGAATATATTAGGTAAATCTTAACATGGAAACTAGATGGTATGTAGTTAGGACATTTTCAGGTCATGAGAACAAGGTTAAAGCTTCCCTTGAAGCCGGTTTAATTGATCATGAAAATTTAAGGGCTAAGATTTTAGACATTCTGGTACCTATGGAAAAAGTTTTTGAAGTTAAGGATGGTAAAAAGAAAAGTAAAACAAAAAATTTCTTTCCTGGATATATTTTAGTACAAGCTGAACTCGATAATCAAGTGAAAGATTTTATTTCAAGCACTCAATCAGTAATGGGATTTTTGGGTACGGGCGGTAATCCTAATCCACTCCAACCCGAGGAAGTTAAGAGGATTGTCGGAAGGATAACTCAGGATGAATCAACTGAACGTATGGAAACAATTTTTAGAAGTGGTGATTTGGTAAAAATCGTTGATGGTCCATTCAATAATTTCTCAGGGTTCATTGAAGAAGTAAATGAAGAGAAAATGAAAATTAAAGTTATGGTTTCCATTTTTGGCAGAAAAACCCCCGTTGAAATAGATTTTGTTCAAGCTGAATTAGAAAAATAATTAAAAGATATTAATAGGTTATATTATGGCTAAGAAAATTGATTCATATATTAAATTACAAATACCTGCCGGTAAAGCTAATCCTTCCCCTCCAGTAGGTCCTGCTCTCGGTCAAAAGGGCGTAAATATTATGGAGTTTTGTAAGCAGTTTAATGCCAGAACTCAAGATAAAGATGGATTGATCATACCAGTGGTAATTACAGTGTTTAGTGATAAATCATTTACATTTATAACAAAAACACCACCCGCTTCTGTGTTATTAAAAAGAGCTGCAAAACTTGAAAAAGGCTCAGCAGAATCCCATAGAACTAAAGTTGGTAAAGTATCAAAAAAGCAAGTTAAGGAAATTGCAGAAGTAAAAATGCCAGATCTGAATGCTTTTGATATAGATCATGCAATGAGTATGGTTTCCGGCACGGCAAGAAGTATGGGAATAACGGTAGAAGAATAATAAAAATAATTTTGTACAAGTACTTAATTTTATTGGTGATATAAGATGCAAGCAACAAAAAGAAATAAAGAAATTATTAAATCTGTAAATCTTGAAAAAGAATATACAATATCAGAAGCTATTGCTCTGTTAAAAGCCCAATCAAAAGTTAAATTTGTTGAATCTTTGGATTGTGCTATTAGACTTGGTGTAGATCCAAGACATGCAGATCAAATGTTAAGGGGAACAGTCTCATTGCCTTTTGGAACCGGGAAAACTGTACGCGTATTAGTAATTGCTAAAGGTGCAAAAATCCAAGAAGCATTGGATGCTGGTGCAGATCACGCAGGATTTGATGATTATATTGAAAAAATTAAAGGCGGTTGGGCTGATGTTGATGTTATCGTTGCAACGCCAGATACAATGGCTGAGCTTGGAAAACTTGGTAAGGTTTTAGGTCCTAAAGGTCTAATGCCAAATCCTAAAAGCGGTACAGTTACAATGGATGTGGTAAAAGCTGTAAAGGAAGTTAAGGCTGGTAAAATTGAATTTAGAGTTGAGAAGACCGGAATTATCCATACCGCTTTAGGAAAATTAAACTTTGAAACTGATCAACTTGTAGAAAACACAAAAGCTTTTCTTAATACAATAATTAAGTTAAGACCTTCTTCTGCTAAAGGTCAGTATGTTAAAAGTTTATATTTATCCAGTACAATGGGACCAGGATTAAAGATATTAAAAGATGATTTAAACATTATTCAGTAAAAAGATTTTACGCACTCAAAATAATAATAGCTTCTAACGGACGCGAAATAATAATTTGGGATACGGGAGAAAAATGAACAAGAACGAAAAAGCTGAGATAATAGCCGAAGCAAAAGAACTGATTGATAATTCTACTGCTGTTTATCTAACTGATTATTCTAAAATTAATGTTGCTGATATTAGTGAAATTAGAAATCAGTTTAGAAAAGAGGGTGTTAGATATAGAGTATTCAAGAATACTTTATTTAAAAAAGCACTTGAAGAATCAGGAAAGTATGATAAGCTTGCTAACCATCTCGAAGGTATGACCGGTTTTGCATTCGCTTCAACAAATCCGGTAGCACCTGCAAAAATAATTAAGAAGTATTACGATGCTTCTCAAAAACTTTCTTTAAAAGCCTGTTACATCGAAACAGAATATTACGATGGCAGCATGCTTTCAGAGTTAGCCTTACTGCCTTCTAAGCAAGAATTAATAGCCGGTATTCTCGGTAGTCTTAATTCACCTGCTTCAGGCATCGTTGGTTCCATAGCTGCAGTAATTAGGAATTTAGTCAGTGTTATTGACGAAGTTTCAAAAAAGAAAGCAGCCTAATTAACAATGAAATTAAATTATCAGGAGAAATGAAAATGTCAGAAAAAGTTGCACAAGCACTTGAACTTATTAAAGGAATGTCACTTCTTGAAGCTTCAGAATTAAAAAAAGCACTTGAAGAAGAATTTGGTGTTACCGCTGCTGCACCAGTTATGATGGCTGGTCCTGCTGGTGGCGGCGCATCCGCAGCACCAGTTGAAGAACAAACAGAATTTGATGTAATTCTTCAGACAATTGGTGAGAAAAAAATAAACGTAATTAAGGTAGTTCGGGCTCACACTGGTTTAGGTTTAAAAGAAGCTAAAGATCTTGTTGATGGCGCTCCTAAAACTGTAAAAGAAGCTGTATCTAAAGCTGAAGCCGAGAAAATAAAGAAAGAACTTGAAGACGCCGGCGCAACGGTTACTTTAAAGTAATTGATTAAAATCTATTCTTTTCTACTCATTTTTTAAGTGATAAGATGGGAATTTCCGTCTTATCGCTTTTGTTTTATTATTGTGTGTTATAAAAAATGCTATTTTATAGCTTTGTTAAACATTAGGAGGTTTTCAATTGGATAATAATCGTATTTCCTTTGGTCGTATTCCATCAGTTATTGATATTCCCGATTTATTGGGAATTCAGACTGAGACTTTTGAGGATTTTGTTCAGCTCTCTGTTCAAGCTCTTAAAAGAGAAAACAAAGGTTTACAACAAGTTTTTACTACTAATTTTCCTATCCTGGATAATAAAGAGAATTACAGACTTGACTTTTTAGAATACTACGTTGAAAAACCAAGATTTTCTATTGAGGAATGCCTTGAGCGCGGATTAACATTTGCTGCACCATTAAAAGCTAAACTACGTCTTTCAACTAAGGATCCGGAAACAAAAGAGTTTATAAATACCGTTGAACAAGAAGTGTATCTTGGCAATCTTCCTTTCATGACACATAAAGGAACTTTTGTTATAAATGGTGCCGAGAGAGTCGTAGTCTCTCAACTTCACAGATCACCGGGTGTTGCATTTGCTCAAACAGTTCATCCAAACGGAACTCCAATTTATTCTGCCAGAATTATTCCTTTAAGAGGGTCTTGGGTTGAGTTTGCCACCGATATAAACTACGTAATGTATGTTTATATAGATAGAAGGAAGAAATTTCCGGCAACAACTTTGTTACGGGCGTTAGGATATCAATCCGATGAAGAAATATTAAATCTTTTTGATTTAGTAGAAAACGTTTCCGTAAAAAAATCAAAATTGGAAAATTATCTTGGCAGGATGATAGCAAGCGATATCTTCGATATGTCAACCGGTGAAATCTTTTTAACCCGCGATGCAGTATTGACCGAAGAGGACCTTGAAAGAATTAATGATGCAGAAGTTGATGTATTAAAATTTATAAAATCAGATTCTTCTAACGAACAAAATCTTATAGTTAATACTTTAAGAAAAGATACATCGCATACACGTGAAGAAGCATTATTTGCAATCTATAGGCAATTGAGATCAGGTGAAGCACCTGATTTAGCAACAGCAGAAACCCTTATCGAGAAATTATTTTTTAATGATAAGAGATATGACCTTGGGGATGTTGGTCGTCATCGAATGAATGACAAATTAAAACTTAAAATTCCCGAAACAACAACTGTGCTAACCATTGAAGATATAATTTCAATTATGAGATATATAATCGATTTAAAAGATGGAGCCGTTGCTGTTGATGATATTGATCATCTTGGAAATAGAAGAGTCAGGACTGTCGGCGAGCAATTGGGTCAGCAATTTAATGTGGGTATGGCGCGAATGGCGAGAACCATAAAGGAACGAATGAATATGCGCGATACTGAGAATTTTACACCTCAGGATTTGGTAAATGCACGTACGATAAGCAGTGTTATTAACGCTTTCTTTGGCACAAATCAATTATCACAATTCATGGATCAAACAAATCCATTAGCAGAAATGACTCATAAAAGAAGAATGTCTGCATTAGGACCTGGAGGTTTGACCAGAGAAAGAGCGGGATTTGAAGTAAGAGATGTTCACTATACACACTATGGTCGTTTATGTCCTATTGAAACACCAGAAGGTCCAAATATCGGTCTTATATCATCACTTACTATTTATGCAAGAGTTAATAGATATGGATTTTTGGAAACACCTTACAGAAAAGTGGTCAAGGGAAAAGTAACTAATGAAGTTGAATATCTAACTGCTGAACAAGAAGATAATTTTACTATTGCACAAGCGAATGCACCGATTACAGAACAAGGTAAATATATAAATGAAAGAGTAAAATCCAGATTAAAAGGTGAATTCCCGATTGTGTATCCAGAAGATTTACAATATATGGATGTAGCCCCCGCACAAATAGTAAGTGCTGCTGCTGCATTGATTCCATTTCTTGAACACGATGATGCAAACAGAGCATTGATGGGTTCAAATATGCAGCGTCAGTCGGTACCACTTCTAAAACCAGAAGCTCCAATCGTTGGGACCGGAATGGAAAAGAAACTCGCCACCGATTCTAGGGCTTTAATATTAGCTGAAGATAACGGTGTGGTAGAATATGTAGATGCAAACAAAGTTATTGTTAAATATGATATTAACCCAAATAGTTTTGAAGCACTTACAAGTTTTAACGAAATCAGAGAAGTGACATATCATCTTACCAAATTTAATGGAACGAATCAGGAGACTTGTATTAACCAGGTTCCAATTGTTAAAGAAGGTCAGAAGCTTAAAAAAGGGGATGTACTTGCAGATGGTGCAGCTACAGATGGCGGCGAATTAGCACTTGGTAGAAACGTATTAGTTGCTTTTATGCCTTGGAGAGGTTACAACTTTGAGGATGCAATAATAATTAGCGAAAGAGTTGTAAGTGAAGATCTCTATACTTCAATTCATATCGAAGAATTCGAACTACAGGTTCGTGAAACAAAACGAGGTGAAGAAGAATTAACCAGAGAAATTCCTAATGTAAGTGAGGAAGCAGTTAAAAATCTTGATGAAGATGGAATTATAAGAGAAGGTGCAGAAGTTAAGGAAGGTGATATTCTGATTGGAAAAATTACTCCAAAGGGAGAAACTGATCCGACACCTGAAGAAAAATTATTAAGAGCTATCTTTGGTGATAAAGCCGGTGATGTGAAAGACGCATCTTTAAAAGCACCTCCGGGATTAAAGGGCACTGTAATTAAGACAAGACTTTTTAGCAGAAAGAAAAGAGATAATGAATCTAAAAAACTTGAAAAAGTTGCATTAGAAAAACTTGATCAGGATCTGAAGAAAAATCTTCAAAATCATTATGATAAACTTGTTGAAAAGTTAAATAAAATTACTAAGGATCAAACTACTACAGGTATACGAGATCTTGACGGCAGTGTAGTTTTAAGAAGTGGATCAACGATAAGAGAAGAAACTTTTTCTGGAATGGAAGACGTTACTAAACTTGATTATACAACAGACTGGTTTGAAGCTAAAAAGATTAATAATCTAATTAATAATCTTTTTAAAAATTACTTTATCATTAAAACTGATATTGAAGAAGATTTTAAGAGAGAAAGGATTAAAGTTCAGAGTGGTGATGAACTGCCGCCTGGAATTGTTCAGCTTGCAAAAGTTTATGTTGCTAAAAAACGTAAACTTTCTGTCGGTGATAAAATGGCAGGAAGACATGGAAATAAAGGCGTTGTTGCTAAAATCGTTCCCGCGGCTGATTTACCATTTCTTCCAGATGGAACACCTGTTGATATAATTTTAAATCCGCTTGGTGTACCATCACGTATGAACCTCGGGCAATTGTATGAAACGGCTTTAGGCTGGGTTGGCAAAAAACTCGGAGTAAAATTCGCAACACCAATCTTCGATGGCGCTAAAGTAGAGGATGTTGATCAGTGGCTTACAAAAGCAGGATTAGAAACTGGAAGCAAGACAGATTTATATGATGGAAGATCCGGTGAAAAATTTCATCAAAAAGTTACTTGCGGTTACATCTATATGTTAAAACTTAGCCACTTGGTTGATGATAAAATTCATGCAAGGTCTATCGGGCCATACTCACTCATTACTCAGCAGCCGCTTGGTGGTAAAGCACAGTTTGGCGGACAGAGATTTGGAGAAATGGAAGTGTGGGCACTTGAAGGATATGGTGCATCTCATATCTTGCAGGAAATCTTAACAATAAAAAGTGATGATGTTGCCGGTAGAGCTAAAGTATATGAAGCAATTGTAAAAGGTGAAAACCTACAGGAACCAAATATTCCTGAATCGTTTAACGTACTTATTAAAGAACTCCAAGGTTTAGGCTTGGATATAAAAATAAGATAATCGTTAAACAATTTTTTCACACAGAAATTAGGAGATAAAAAATGGCTTTTAGACCTCAAGAAAATGCAATGAAAGATATTAACAGTCTTACCATCAGCTTGGCAAGTCCTGATGATATATTATCAAGATCTTATGGTGAAGTTACAAAACCTGAAACGATAAATTATAGATCATTCCGACCAGAAAAAGATGGTCTATTCTGTGAAAAAATATTTGGACCAACCAGGGATTGGGAATGCTTTTGCGGCAAATATAAAAGAATCAGATACAAAGGTATTATATGCGATCGATGCGGTGTTGAAGTAACACAAAAAAGTGTTCGTCGCGAAAGGATGGGACATATTGGTCTTGCAGTACCAGTTGTTCACATATGGTTCTTTAGAACACAACCATCAAAAATTGGTAACATTATTGGCTTAAGTTTAAAAGAACTTGAAAAAATAATTTATTATGAATCATACGTGGTATTAAATCCGGGTCCTACAGGACTTAGCCGATTAGATCTTATTTCTGAAGATCAATATTTTGAAGTTATAAACTCATTGCCGGATGGAAATGAAAAATTAGCCGCTGATGATCCGAAGAAATTTGTAGCAAAAATTGGTGGAGATGCTGTAAAAGAAATTCTTAAAAACACTAACGTAGAAGAACTTTCTAAAGAATTAAGAGAGTTAGTTAAAAAGGAAACTTCTCAGCAGAAAAAAGCTGATTACTTAAAAAGATTACGTGTAATTGAAGCGTTTAAGGAGGAGGAAGGTAAAGTTCCTAATAGACCTGAATGGATGGTATTAAGTTATATACCAGTTATTCCTCCGGAATTACGTCCGCTTGTTCCACTTGAGGGTGGAAGATTTGCAACAAGTGATCTTAATGATCTTTATAGAAGAGTAATCATTCGTAATAACAGATTAAAAAGACTTATTGATATTAAAGCTCCTGAAGTAATTTTAAGAAATGAAAAAAGAATGCTACAGGAAGCAGTAGATGCTCTCTTCGATAACTCAAGAAGAGGCAGTGCCGTAAGAAGTGATAATAATCGTCCTTTAAAATCATTAAGCGATATGCTTAAAGGTAAACAAGGAAGATTTCGTCAAAACCTTTTAGGAAAAAGAGTTGATTATTCCGGTCGTTCTGTTATTGTTGTTGGACCTGAATTAAAACTTCATCAGTGCGGTCTTCCAAAAGATATGGCGGTTGAATTATTTAAGCCATTTATAATCCGCAAATTAATTGAAAGAGGACATAATAAAACCGTAAAGAGTGCAAGAAAAGTTGTTGATAGAAAAGATCCTATAATTTGGGAAATTCTATCTAAAATAATTGAAGCTCATCCGATATTACTTAACAGAGCTCCAACATTGCATAGATTAGGCATTCAGGCTTTTCAGCCAATTTTAATTGATGAAAAAGCAATTCAACTTCACCCTATGGTTTGTACAGCATTTAATGCCGATTTTGATGGTGATCAGATGGCAGTTCATGTGCCATTATCCTATGAAGCCCAGTTGGAAGCCTCATTACTAATGTTAAGCAGTCATAACATTCTTTCGCCGCAAAACGGCAGCCCTATTGTAGTTCCAACACAAGATATAGTTTTGGGTTGCTACTATCTTACTAAATTAAAAGAGGGTGATAAAGGTGAAGGAATGATGTTCTCCTCACCGGATGAAGTTATAATTGCCTATGATAACAGAGTTATTGGTTTACATGCTAAGTTAAAAGTTAGAATTGATGGTGAGATGATTGAAACAACTACCGGACGAGTAATTTTCAATCAGATAGTACCAAAAGAAATGGGTTATATCAATCAGCTTTTAATTAAAAAAGTATTTGGTGGTATAATTGGCAAAATATTTATGAAGCTTGGTAATAAAGTTACAGCTAAGTTTCTTGATGATTTAAAAGAATTGGGATTTAGGTACTCAACGGCTGGTGGTCTTTCTGTAAGCTTCGCTGATATGATAATACCCGATGAAAAAGTTTCCCTCATTGCCAAAGCCAACAAAAAAGTTGAAGCTATTCTTAATGAACACGAAATGGGTGTTATTACGGATGCAGAAAGATATAATAAAATTATTGACGTTTGGACGCATACTACAAATGATGTTGCCCGTGCTCTTATGGATAAAATTAAACAGCATAATAAAGGCTTCAACTCATTGCATATGATGGTTGATTCAGGTGCAAGAGGATCGCAAGAACAAGTTAGACAGTTAGCTGGTATGCGAGGCTTGATGATGAAACCTCAAAAAACATTATCTGGTCAAGCGGGAGAAATTATTGAAAATCCAATAGTTGCTAACTTCAAAGAAGGTCTTTCCGTATTAGAGTATTTTATATCTACACACGGTGCCAGAAAAGGTTTGGCAGATACCGCATTAAAAACAGCTGATGCAGGTTATCTTACAAGAAGATTAGTAGATGTTGCTCAAGATGTTATTATTTCAGAAATTGACTGTGGTACCATTCTCGGTATCGAAATAAAAGCTCTAAAGGATGTTGAGGAAGAGAGAGAACCATTAGCTGAAAGAATAACCGGAAGGTTTACACAGGAAGATGTTTATGATCCTAAGACTGAAGAAATCATTGTCGCAGCCGGTGAGATCATAACAGAAAGCATTGCTGAAAAAATTGCAGACGCAAACATTGATTCTGTTTACATTAGAACAGTACTTACATGCGAATCAAAACGCGGTGTTTGTTTAAAATGTTATGGAAGAAATTTGAGTACCGGAAAACCTGTTGAAATCGGTGAGGCTGTAGGTATAATTGCTGCTCAATCCATCGGCGAACCGGGGACACAGTTAACACTGCGTACATTCCACTTAGGTGGTACGTCTTCAAGAATTGCATCACAATCGCAAGTTGAATCTAACATAGATGGAATTGTAAAATTTGATAAAGTCAACTTTGTTGAAAAAAGTGAAAAGGATCCTTTTGGTGGTAATGATATCAATGTTAAGGTTGTTACTGGCAGAAGAGGATTAATAGAAATTTATGATGATAATAATCGTCAATTGAAAAAATACGATGTTCCTTACGGTGCTGAATTAGTTGTTGATGATGGACAAAAAATAAAGAAGAGACAACCACTTTATAATCATGATCCATATAATTCTGTAATACTATCGGATATCCCAGGCCAAATTAAATTTATCGATCTTATCGATGGTATTACTCTTCAACAAGTAACAGATGAACAAACCGGGCACGTTCAAAAAGTTGTAATCGAATCAAAGGATAAAAATCTTAATCCAAGTATTCTTATAGAAAATAATAAAGGAGATAAAAAATCTTTTAACCTTCCGGTTAGATCATACCTATCCGTTGAAGAAGGGGAGAATATTGAGGCAGGAATAATTCTGGCTAAGATTTCTAAGCAAACTACTAAAAGCAGAGATATTACAGGTGGATTACCAAGGGTTACAGAACTCTTTGAGGCGAGAAGCCCGCACGAGTCGGCAATAGTTTCAGAAATCGAAGGCTTTGTTAAGTTTGGCGCCCGTAAAAAGGGTTCACGCGAAATTTTAGTTGTTGCCCCTGATGGATCAGATGAAAAGAAATATAGCGTGCCTTTGCAAAAACATATCTTGGTTCAAGAAAGTGATGAAATTCCAGCTGGTGAAAAAATTACTGATGGACCAATAAATCCACATGATATTTTAGCGATTAAAGGTACAAGTGCAGTTCAGGAATATCTTGTGAATGAAATACAGGATGTTTATAGATTGCAGGGTGTGAAAATAAATGATAAGCACATCGAAGTTATCGTAAAACAAATGTTGCAAAAAATTAAAATTGTTTCTCCTGGAGATACTAGATTTTTGGAAGAGGATATCGTTGACAGAAATGAATTCTTTGAAGAAAATAATAAAATTACAAACATGGTATTTATTGAAGATAAAGGAGATTCTAAACTTAAAGATGGTATATTAATTTCACGATCAAAGTTAAGAGAAATTAATTCGGACCTAAAAAAGAAAGAGAAAAACGAAGTAATTGTTCGAGATGCAGAATCAGCTACCTTTGAGCATATACTATTGGGCATTACACAAGCAGCTTTGTCTACTGAAAGCTTCATTTCCGCAGCATCTTTCCAAGAGACGACTAAAGTGCTAGCTAACGCAGCCACAGAAGCTAAAGTAGATAATTTACGAGGATTAAAAGAGAATGTTGTAATGGGTCACCTAATTCCAGCCGGAACGGGAATCAAAAAGTATCTTAATCTTATGTTGGAAGTTGAAGAATCAGAATTGGCTGAACAGAAAACAAATGAAGAAGAGTTCCTATCCAATAAATAGTTGTTATATCTTAATGTTTGGTCATTCTTAACATTTTAATTTGATGATTCTGTATAAATAAAAATAATTTGAGTTTTCTTGACAAAATTTAATACTAAAACTATATTTGAAGTCTGAATTTTTTTGAGAAGTATTTTTTAAGGAGATCTAAGTGCCTACGATAAATCAGTTAGTTAGAAAAGGTAGAGTTAGTATTTTAGCTAAAAATAAAGCTCCAGCTCTTGATGCTTGCCCGCAGAAGCGGGGAGTATGCACAAGAGTATATACTACAACACCCAAAAAACCGAATTCAGCTTTAAGAAAAGTTGCGAGAGTAAGACTGACTAATAATATGGAGGTATCAGCTTACATCCCTGGTGAAGGCCATAATTTGCAAGAGCACTCAATTGTAATGATTAGAGGCGGCAGGGTAAAAGATCTACCTGGAGTTAGATATCATATTATCAGAGGCACCTTGGATACAAGCGGTGTTGAAGATAGAAAAAAAAGCAGATCAAAGTATGGTGCTAAGAAACCAAAAGCGAAATAAAAAATGAGAAAAAGACGAGCAGAAAAAAAGTATCTAAAACCTGATCCTAAATTTAATGACATTCTGGTTGCTAAATTTGTTAACTGTATAATGTATGATGGCAAAAAAGCTGTTGCCAGAAATGTTATTTATGATGCTTTTCAAATGATTGAAGAGAAAACTAAAAAACCAGGTATTGAGGTATTTAAAAAAGCCATAACTAATACGCAACCTATGATTGAAGTTAGAAGTCGTAGAGTTGGAGGAGCAACATATCAGGTTCCAACAGAAGTTAGACCTGAAAGGCGGACAGCTTTGGCAATGAGATGGATTAAAAATTATTCAAGAGTTAGAGGTGAAAAATCAATGTCTGCTAAGTTAGCTTCTGAGCTTATAGCAGCATCAAATGGTGATGGCTCATCTGTTAAGAAAAAAGAAGATGTACACAAAATGGCTGAAGCGAATAAAGCTTTTGCTCACTTTAAATGGTAATAAAAAGAATTGTTTAGATACTAATGGCTATCAAAGTTAAAATAGATAAGGTTCGTAATATTGGCATTATGGCTCACATTGATGCTGGCAAAACAACTACAACTGAGAGAATATTATTCTACACTGGTAAATTGCATCGAATTGGAGAAGTGCACGATGGTGCGGCAACAATGGATTGGATGGAACAAGAAAAAGAGCGTGGAATTACAATAACAAGTGCTGCCACAACATGTTTTTGGGAAGATCATCAAATCAATATTATAGATACTCCTGGCCACGTTGATTTTACTGTTGAGGTTGAAAGATCATTAAGAGTTCTGGATGGTGCTGTTGCCTTATTTTGTGCGGTAGGCGGCGTTGAACCACAATCTGAAACTGTTTGGAGACAGGCTGATAAATATGGTGTGCCAAGGATAGCCTTTGTTAACAAGATGGATAGAGTCGGAGCTGATTTTTATCATGCTGTAGAAATGATGAAAGAACGTTTAGGTGCTAATGCAATTCCAATAAATCTGCCTATTGGTGAAGGAGATTTATTTGTTGGTGTTATCGATCTGATCAGATTTAACGCTAGAATGTTTCATGAAGAAGCTTATGGATCTACATTTGATGAGATTCCGATACCACACGATTTACTTGAAGTTGCTACAAAGTATCGTACACAGATGCTTGAAGCAGTTTCTGATGTTGATGATAAATTGTTAGAAAAGTACCTGGAAGGTAAAGAGATTAGTGAAGTTGAGATAAAAGCTGTTTTAAGAAAAGCTACTATAGATTTAAAAATTGTTCCAGTGTTATGTGGCTCATCTTTTAAAAATAAGGGTGTTCAGAAACTACTTGATTCTGTTGTTGATTTCTTACCATCACCTATTGACACAGTTGCTTTAGAAGCTCATCATATCGGGTTGAATGATTCCGTTACTAGAAAAATTGATGAAAATGAAAAATTTACATCATTAGCTTTCAAAATAATGAACGATGCTTTTGTTGGTAAGCTTACGTTTTTTAGAGTTTATGCCGGTTCGTTAAAAGCAGGATCTTATGTTTATAATTCCGTGAGCGGAAAAAAAGAAAGAATAAGCAGACTTCTGCAAATGCATGCTAATCATCGGGAAGAAATTGATGAAGTTAAAGCAGGTGATATTGCTGCTGCAGTTGGTTTGAAATATACTCGCACTGGTGATACGTTATGTTCTGAAGATGATCCAATTGTACTTGAAAGAATGATTTTCCCAGAACCAGTTATTCAAATTGCAATTGAACCTAAAACTAAAGCTGATCAGGATAAGTTATCTGAATCATTATCAAAATTATCTGATGAAGATCCAACATTTAAAGTTAAGGTTGATGAAGAAACTGGGCAAACATTAATTAGTGGCATGGGTGAACTTCATCTTGAAATTCTTGTTGACAGAATGAAGCGAGAATTTAAAGTTGAGGCTAATATTGGAAAACCTCAAGTAGCTTATCGAGAAACAATTACTCAAAGCGTTCAAGCTGAAGGCAAGTTTATTAAACAATCGGGTGGGCGTGGAAAGTTTGGACATGTTTGGATTGAGTTAAGCCCGAATGAAGTTGGTAAAGGATTTGAATTTATTAATGGTATAGTTGGAGGAGTTGTTCCGAAGGAATATATTCCCGCTGTTTCACATGGTATTCACGATGCAATGAAAAATGGTGTTATTGCTGGTTTTCCAATGGTAGATATTAAAGCGAAATTATATGATGGTTCTTATCACGATGTTGATTCAGATGAAATTTCATTTAGAGTAGCCGGTTCAATGGCATTTCAGGCAGGTGCAAAGAAAGCAAATCCTGTTTTATTAGAACCAATTATGGCTGTTGAAGTTGTAACACCCGAAGAATATCTCGGTGATGTTATGGGTGATCTAAATTCTAGAAGAGGAAAAATAGAAGGTTTCTCAGCACGAAAAGATGCACAAGTAATAAAAGCATCAGTGCCACTTTCAGAGATGTTTGGATATGCAACTGTACTTAGATCGATGAGCCAGGGAAGAGCAATCTATTCAATGCAATTCGATCATTATGCAGCGGTTCCAAAATCAATTGCTGAAGAAATATCTGAAAAATCATTAGGCAAAAAATCAACAGCACATTCATAACTGGCATTAAAAAACAAAAAAAGAAAATATAAAGGAGATTCCGATGGCTAAAGAAAAATTTGACAGGAGTAAACCACACGTTAATATAGGAACGATTGGTCACGTAGATCATGGTAAAACTACATTAACTGCAGCTATCACTATGGCTCTTTCTAGAAAAGGATTATCAACAGTTAGATCATTTGATAGTATTGATAACGCGCCTGAAGAAAGAGAAAGAGGAATTACGATTGCGACTGCTCACGTTGAATATTCGACAGCCAATCGTCACTATGCACACGTTGACTGTCCTGGTCACGCTGACTATGTAAAAAACATGATCACAGGTGCTGCTCAGATGGACGGTGCAATTTTAGTTGTTGCTGCCACAGATGGTCCTATGCCTCAAACCAGAGAGCATATTCTTTTAGCTAGACAAGTTGGTGTGCCAAGAATAGTTGTATTTTTAAATAAAATTGATATGGTTGATGACCCTGAATTGATTGAACTGGTTGAAGAAGAGTTGAGAGATTTGTTAAAAAAATATGAATTTCCTGGTGATGAAATTCCTATCATAAAAGGGTCTGCACTTAAAGCATTAGAAGCTGGAACAGATTTAAATACACCTATTACTGATGAAAGATTTAATTGTATTTGGGAACTTATGGATGCAGTTGATAGCTACATTCCTGTTCCTGCAAGAAGTACAGATAAACCTTTCTTAATGCCTGTTGAAGATGTCTTTTCAATTACTGGTCGCGGTACAGTTGCTACGGGTAGAGTTGAAAGAGGACAGGTAAAAATTCAGGAAGAAGTTGAACTTATTGGATTAGGACTTCACAAGAAAACGGTTGTTACTGGTATTGAAATGTTTAGAAAAGAGCTTGATGTAGCTATGGCAGGAGATAATGCCGGTATTTTGTTAAGAGGTATTGACAAAAATGAAATTGAAAGAGGAATGGTATTAGCAAAAACTGGCTCAATCACTCCACACAAAAAATTTGAAGGTGAAGTTTACGTTCTTTCAAAAGATGAAGGTGGAAGACACACCCCATTTTTTAATGGTTACAGACCTCAATTCTATTTTAGAACTACGGATGTAACTGGTGTTGCTACACTACCTCAAGGAACAGAAATGGTTATGCCAGGTGATAACGTAAGATTATCAATTGAATTGATTGCACCTATTGCTATGGAAGATAAATTAAGATTCGCTATTCGCGAAGGTGGCAGAACAGTTGGTTCTGGTGTTGTAACTAAGATTATTGAGTAAGAAAAATTTAGATCTCTTGAAAAGGGAGTAACGTACTCCCTTTTCTTATCTAATATAATAAAAGGAGTTGATTAAGTGCCCGGACAAAAAATTAGAATAAAGTTGAAATCGTACGATCATATTTTGATTGATAAATCTACAGAGAAGATCATTAAAACTGTAAGAAGCACTGGCGCCGTAGTTTCGGGTCCAATACCGCTTCCGACAAAAAGAACTTTATATACTGTGTTGCGTTCACCTCACGTAGATAAAAAATCGAGAGAACAATTTGAAACAAGGGCACATAAAAGAATAATCGATATCCATAATTCAAATAACAAAACCGTCGATTCACTTAGTAAGTTGGATATTCCGGCGGGTGTTGATATCGAGATTAAGCTTTAATGAATATTGGAGATAAGATGTCTGGAATAATTGGTAAAAAATTGGGAATGTCTAATGTCTTCGGTAAGGACGGAGAGATTATTCCGGTTACAGTAATACAAGCAGGCCCTTGTAAGATTGTTAATATAAGGACAAAAGAAAAAGATGGTTATGAAGCTTTACAACTTTCGTTTGGTGAAAGAAAAGAAAAACATACTTCAAAACCATTGGCAGGTCAGTTTAAAAGCAGTGGATTAAAACCTTCAGTACTTTTAAAAGAGTTTAGAAGTTTTAGTATAAGTGATTATAAAGTTGGTGATGAATTAGGTGCAAACTTTTTTACCGAAGGTGAGAAAATAAAAGTTCGTGGTAGAAATAAGGGTAAAGGATTTCAAGGTGTTATGAGACGCCACAATTTTAGTGGTGTTGGTGGAGCGACACACGGACAGAGTGATAGACTCAGAGCCCCCGGTTCTATTGGTTCAAGTTCTTATCCTTCAAGAGTTTTTAAAGGTATGAAAATGGCAGGCAGAATGGGTTATGAAAACGTAACCATAGCTGGTTTGAAAATAGTTAAAGTTATTCCAGAACAAAATCTAATTTTTGTCAAGGGTGCTGTACCAGGTTCTGTGAATACAATTTTAGAATTGATTAAGAAGTAATTCGGTTTAAAAAATGACGCTTGAAGTTTTAAAAATAGACGGATCGAAATCGGGGAACAAAGTTGAGCTACCCGATAGTATTTTTGCAATAGAGCCTAACGACCATGCTATCTACTTATCTGTAAAAGCTTATTTAGCTAATCAGAGACAAGGTACCTCTAAGTCTAAAGAAAGAAGCGAAGTAAGAGGCGGAGGTAGGAAACCTTGGAAGCAAAAAGGACGCGGCGGTGCTCGTGCAGGAACATCACGCTCTCCATTATGGGTTGGCGGTGGAACCATTTTTGGACCTCGCCCAAGAGATTATCGTCAGGATCTTCCTAAAAAGGTTAAGAGACTTGCACGTAAATCTGCTTTTAGTTATAAAGTGAAAGACGAACAGTTATTTATTGTAGAAGATTTTAATCTTGAGCAACCAAAGACTAAAGAATTCACGAAAATTCTTAATGCGCTTAAAGTTTCGGGTAAAAAAATTCTTTTGTTAACAGATACCAATAAACCAAATGTTTACAAATCTGGCAGCAATATTCCTAAAGTTAAAGTGCTGGAAGCATCTAAAGCTTCTACTTATGATTTGCTTAATAATCAAATTTTAATTTTACAATTGAGTGCCGTTAAAGAAATTGAGAAAACTTTTACTCCAAGTGGAGAGGCGGTTAATTAATTATGAATCAAGTTTTAGTTAGACCATTGATTACAGAGAAGATGACAAATATTAGTGCTGATTCTGGTAAGTACGGCTTTTTAGTAAATCCAAAAGCGAATAAAATCCAGATTAAATCTGCTATTGAAAAAAAGTTTGATGTTCATGTTATTGAGGTTAGAACTATCAATCATCCTGGTAAGATAAAATCGCAGTTTAGAAAAAGCGGAAAGTTTGAAGGCAAAACCCCAAAGTCTAAAAAAGCAATCGTTACTCTTAAAGAGGGCGAAAAAATTGAATTATTTGAGCAAGTATAGAGTGAAGAAAATAGGTTTATCAAATGGGAATTAAAAAATTAAAGCCTGCTACGTCAGGAACAAGATTTAGATCAAATTCTACTTTCGAAGAGATTACTAAATCAACACCAGAAAAATCACTTACAGTTTCTTTAAAGAAATCTGGTGGTAGAAATAATCTTGGACACATAACAACCAGATTTATTGGTGGTGGTCACAAGAGACGTTACAGAATTATAGATTTTAAAAGAAATAAACCTGGCATTGAAGCTAAAGTTTTTTCAATTGAATATGATCCGAACCGAAGTTGCAGAATAGCTTTATTACATTACGTTGACGGAGAAAAAAGATATATAATCGCTCCTGAAGGATTAAAAGTTGGAAGTAAAGTTATTTCTGGTCCAGGCAGCGATATACTCGTTGGGAACGCATTGCCATTAAAAGAAATGCCTTTAGGCAGCTTTATTCATAATGTTGAATTGAAACCTGGGAAAGGCGGCCAATTGGGTAGAAGTGCCGGTGCATCTCTTCAACTTATGGCTAAAGAGGGAGACTTTGCTCAAGTTAAAATGCCATCCGGTGAAGTAAGATTGATTAGGTTAGATTGCCTTGCTACATATGGAATTGTAGGTAATGCAGAGCAAGAAAATATTAGCTTAGGAAAAGCTGGTAGAAATAGATGGTTAGGTAGAAGACCAAGTGTTAGAGGTGTTGCTATGAATCCCGTGGATCATCCAATGGGCGGTGGTGAAGGAAAAACTTCTGGTGGAGGGCATCCGGTTTCTCCTTGGGGTCAAAAAGCAAAAGGGTTAAAAACCAGAAAAAGAAAAAAAGAATCTAATAAACATATTATTAAAAGACGGAAGTAGTAATCAGAGAGTAGCTTATGCCAAGATCCGTAAAAAAAGGACCATTTTTAGATTATAAATTAGCAGCAAAAATTAAGAAGCTGAACGATACCAATCAGAAAAAAATTATTAAAACCTGGTCTCGTGCTTCTACAATTTTTCCTGATTTTGTTGGACACACCATCGCAGTGCACAACGGTAATAAAATGATTCCTGTGTATATCACTGAAAATATGGTAGGACATAAGCTTGGTGAATTTGCTCCAACCAGAATCTTTAGAGGTCATCCCGGAACTAAAGCAGAAAAAGCAACTAAAGCATAAAAATAGGATTTGAAGTTAAATGGAAGCTAGAGCAATTACTAAATATATTGGTTCATCACCTAGAAAAATGAGGCTTGTAATAGACCTTATTAGAGGTATGCAAGCTGATAAAGCGTTGGAAGTATTACATTTCTCATCAAAGCATTCATCAAGAAATGCTGAGAAAACTTTAAGATCAGCTATTGCTAATCTTATGAACTCAGATGAATCAACACGTGTTGAGGCGCAGGATTTAATTGTTAAAGAAGCTTATGTAAATCAAGGACCAACTTTAAAAAGAATTTCACCTGCACCAATGGGTCGGGCTTATAGGATTAAAAAGAGATCCTGCCATTTAACCATAGTTGTAGCAAATAAAGTTTAATTAAGGAGAACGATTTTTGGGACAAAAAACACACCCCGTAGGATTTAGAGTTGGAGTCATAAGAGGCTGGGATTCTAACTGGTATGAAAATAAAAGTTATGCACTTAAACTTAAAGAAGATAGTAAACTTCGTGCTTACGTTAGAAACAGATTAAAGAAAGCGGGAATTTCCAGAATTGTAATTGATAGAACTTCAAAGAATATTATTCTTACAATATATACTTCCAGACCTGGTGTTGTTATTGGAAAGAGTGGCAAAGAGATTACTCAACTTGAAGAAGAATTGAAACAGATTACAAATAAAGATGTAAAAGTTCAGATATCCGAAATAAAGAGACCAGAGTTAGACGCATATTTAGTTGCTGAAAATATTGCTAATCAATTAGCAGGTAGAGTTTCATTTAGAAGAGCCATGAAAACTTCCATTACTGCTGCAATGAGAATGGGTGCTGAAGGAATAAGAATTATGTGTTCAGGAAGGCTTGGCGGTGCTGAAATGGCGAGAACAGAACAGTATAAAGAAGGAAGGATTCCGCTTCATACAATTAGGGCTGATATTGATTATGCTAATGGAAGAGCTGAAACCTTATATGGTTCAATTGGAATAAAAGTTTGGATTTGCCGAGGTGAAATCTTGGGCAAAAGAGTTACTGAATAAAATTGCTTAGGAGTTTTTTTCTATGTTAATGCCTAAAAGAGTAAAGTACAGAAAATCACAGCGCGGAAGACGAACTGGTAAAGCTTATCGCGGCAGTTCTGTTGCTTTTGGAGATTTTGGATTAAAAGCCTTGGAACCAGCTTGGATTACAAGCAGACAGATTGAAGCGTGTCGTGTTTCTCTTACCCGTAAGATGAAAAGAGATGGTAAAGTTTGGATCAGAATATTTCCTGATAAACCTGTTTCTAAAAAACCTCTTGAAACTAGAATGGGAAAAGGAAAAGGCGGACCTGAGTTTTGGGTGGCAGTTATTAAACCGGGTAGAGTTATGTTTGAAGTAGGCGGTATTACAAAAGAGTTAGCAAGCGAAGCCTTAAAATTATGTTCACATAAACTTCCCATTAAAACAAAAGTAGTTAGCAGACCCGATTACGAACAAAAATAGAAGTTAAGAAAATGAAACTTTATGAAATAAAAGAAATGAATAACGACGAGTTAGTAAAAAGAATTGACGAAGATGAAAAAAACTTTGTTGATCTTCGCTTTTCGCATCAACTTAAACAGTTAAATAATACTGCAAAACTTAAAATAGCAAGAAAAGATATTGCCAGAATGAAGACTATACTTAAGGAACGATTAATAGCAGAGAAAAAAGCAGCTCAAACAGATCAGAAGAAAGGAGCTAAAGCTTAATTATGGAACAACGTACTTTAAGAAAAACCCGAGTTGGTGTTGTGGTTAGTAACAAGATGGATAAAACCATCACAATTGCTATCGAAAGAAAAATTCCGCATCCTATTTATAAAAAATACTTTAAAAAAACTACGAAGTTAATGGCTCACGATGAAAAGAAGGAATGCAATATTGGTGATAAAGTAAAAGTTATGGAAACTCGGCCACTCAGCAAGAATAAGAGATGGCGCCTTGTAGAAATTGTTGAAAAAGCCAAGTAAGGAGATTTTAAGAAATGATTCAGGAAGAAACTAATTTAATTGTCGCGGATAATTCGGGCGCTAAAAAAGTGCAATGCATTCGTGTACTTGGCGGCAGCGATAGGAAGTATGCTACTGTTGGCGATACAATTGTTGTATCTGTTAAAACCGCCATCCCAAATGGTACCGTAAAAAAAGGTGAGGTTTCTAGAGCTGTAATTGTGAGAACAAAAAAAGAAGTACGACGAAAAGATGGTTCGTATATTAGATTTGATGAGAATGCAGCCGTTTTAATTAATGCACAAAATGAACCGAGAGGCACGCGTATTTTTGGACCTGTTGCAAGAGAGTTAAGAGAGAGACAATTTATGAAGATCGTTTCTTTAGCACCAGAAGTTATATAAGGATTAGCGTCAATGAAAATCAGAAAAAATGATAATGTAATGGTAATTGCCGGTAATGATAAAGGCAAAACCGGAAAAATATTAAAAGTATTTCCAAAAACTTCAAGAATAATTATTGAAGGAATTAATCTTAGAAAAAGGCATACGAAACCAAATCGTAAAAGCCCACAAGGTGGTATTTTGGAAAAAGAAGCGCCTATTCATTCATCAAACGTGATGATATTGGATCCAAAATCCAATGAACCAACAAGAATTGGTGCAAGAATAATTTTAGATGAAAAGACAGGAAAGAAAAAAATCGCAAGGATTAGTAAAACTTCCGGCGAAATGATTTCTTAAATAAATTTATTTTAATAAAGTTATAGACACATGGCTGAAAAGAAAACAAAAAAATCAGATAAAGAACCACAGCAAAAGAAAGCTGCAGCAAAAGAAGTTTCTTCTCATAAAGAAAAAGAAATTAAAATAAGCCCAAGACTTGGTGATATTTATAAAAAAGAAATTGTACCATCATTAACTAAAGCTTTTAATTATAAAAGTGTTATGCAAGTTCCAAAGCTTGATAAAATTGTTGTTAATATGGGTGTTGGTGCTGCTGTTGCTGATCAAAAAATAATTGATGAAGCGGTTAAAGAACTTGAAACAATTACTGGTCAAAAGGCTAGTGTAAGAAAAGCTAAAAAAGCTATTTCAAATTTCAAGCTTCGCGAAGGAATGAGTATCGGTGCAATGGTAACTTTGCGTAAAGAAAAAATGTATGAGTTCTTGGATCGCCTTGTTAATGTTGCTCTTCCACGTGTTAGGGATTTTAAAGGTTTATCAGATAAATCTTTTGATGGAAGAGGAAATTATACTCTTGGTGTAAGAGAACAAATAATTTTTCCGGAAGTAAATGCTGATAGAATTACAAGAGTAATGGGAATGGATGTTACTTTTGTTACAACTGCAAAAAATGATAACGAAGCTTTTGAACTGTTAAAAGCTTTTGGAATTCCATTCAGAAAAAAAGAAATTAATTAAGCATTTTCAAGGAGAGTTAATGGCAAGATTAAGTATTATTGCTCGAGATGCGAAACGCAGAAAGCTTTATGATAAGTTTAAAAAACTTAGACAAGAGCTTAAAGAAAAAGGTGATTATGAAGGTTTGCAAAAGCTTCCTAAGAATGCTTCTCCTGTAAGATTAAAAAATCGCTGTATGTTTACAGGTAGAGGAAGATCATACTATCGTAAATTCGGTGTGTCTAGATTGGTCCTTAGGGAAATGGCACTTCGAGGCGAAATTCCAGGTTTAAAAAAATCAAGTTGGTAGGAGTTTATAATTATGTCCGTAACTGATCCAATTTCAGATTTTTTACTCAGAATTAGAAATGCTTCTAAAGCAAAAAAATTAAGAGTAGAAATTCCTGCTTCTAAAATGAAACAAGGCTTGGCTGAAATATTAAAAAAGGAAAATTTCATTCACGACTATTCTATTGTTGAAGATGACAAGCAAAATATTATTAAGATTCAACTTAAGTATAGAGATGGTTCTGCAGCAATTTCTGGTTTGAAAAGAATCAGCAAACCTGGACTTCGTGTTTATAAAGATTCAACTAAACTGCCAAGAGTTTATAATGGATTGGGAACTGCTGTTATATCAACCTCCAAAGGTTTATTAACTGATAAAGAAGCCAGAGCATTAGCTGTTGGTGGTGAAGTAATTTGTTACATCTGGTAAAATTTTGATGGAGAATTAAAAGTGTCAAGAATTGGAAAAAAACTGATCGAAATTCCTAACGGCGTAAATGTTTCATTAGACGGAAACGTTGTAAAAGTTAAAGGTCCAAAAGGTGAATTGCAGAAAGTAATTCATGAAAATATAAAAGTTGAAATGAAAGATTCCCAGCTTAAATTTGAAAGACGCGATGATTTAAAAACTAATCGAGCTTTACACGGTCTATCACGTGCGCTTGTACAAAACATGATTTTAGGTGTTACTCAGGAGTTTAAAAAAATATTGGATATAGTTGGAGTAGGTTATAAAGTAGAATTAAAAGGGAATAATATTCTTTTAAATATTGGATACTCACATCCAATTTATTTTATTCCTCCAACCGGTATTAAGTTAGAATCTCCTACACCAACACAGATAATAATCTCTGGTATAGATAAGCAGTTGGTTGGTCAGGTTGCTGCAAAGATTAGATCGATTAGAAAACCAGAACCCTATAAAGGAAAAGGCATTAAATATTCCGATGAACATATTATAAGAAAAGCCGGTAAGACAGCAGGTAAATAATTTCTAACGGAGTTTATAAGAAATGATAAAGAGAAATACAAATCCAAGATTAAGATCTAAAACGAGAATAAGATTAAAAATTTCCGGTACGCCTGAAGTTCCAAGACTTACAATTTACAGAAGCCTTAATCAGATGTATGCACAAATAATTGACGATTCAACCGGTAACACAATTGTCGCCGCTTCTTCTATGTCTAAAGAGATTTTAGAAGATATAAAAAATTCAAAAGGCAAAGTATCAAAAAGTAAACTTGTTGGAAATTTGATTGCAAAGAAAGCCAAAGATAAAAATATTTCTAATGTAGTTTTTGATAGAAATGGATACAGATATCATGGCCGCGTTAAAGCGATTGCAGAAGGTGCGCGCGAGGCAGGTTTGAAATTTTAATTATTGCCGGATCGTCTAATGGTAGGACTACGCCCTTTGGAGGCGTCTGTAGAGGTTCGAATCCTCTTCCGGCAGCCAAAGTGCAAATATAAATTTTTTAATTATTAAGATTGTTTGGAGATTTATTTGAAAGCTGTAAAATCAACTGAAACTGAAGGACTTAAAGAAAAAGTTGTTCACATTAACAGAGTTGCTAAAGTAGTTAAGGGTGGACGCAGATTTAGCTTTAACGCTATAGTTGTTGTAGGTAATGGTAAGGGCATTGTGGGAGTTGGATTGGGTAAAGCAAATGAAGTTACCGATGCAATTTCAAAAGGAATTGATGATGCAAAGAAAAACGTCGTTAAAGTTTCTATAATTAAAGGAACTGTCGCTCACGTAATATTAGGTAAATTTGGCGCTGGAAAAGTTTTACTAAAACCTGCATCACCTGGTACTGGGTTAATTGCTGGTGGTGGTGTAAGAGCTGTACTTGAATCTGCAGGCATTACTGATATCTTAACTAAATCTTTGGGATCAAGTAATCCACATAACCAAGTTAAAGCTACACTTAATGGCTTGATGCAGCAAATTGATGCCAGAAAGATGGCTAACAAAAGAGGAATGGCAGTTAAAGATTTGTTCACTACTTCTAACTGAGGAATTAATGGGAAAGATTAAAATTATACAAACTAAAAGTGTTATCGACAGACCGAAAAATCAAAAAGCGACTATCGAAGCACTTGGTTTAGGAAGACCCAATTGGGAAAAAATTCATAATGACACGCCTCAAATAAGAGGAATGATTAAAAAAGTAATTCATTTAGTTAAAGTTGAAGAATTAAAGGATTAGTAAGGTTTTATAATGGATATTTTAAGTAATCTTAAATTCGTAAAAGGCTCAAGAAAAAATCGCAAAAGAGTTGGGCGCGGTGAAGGATCAGGACATGGAAACCAATCGACAAGAGGTATGAATGGTCAGATGTCAAGATCCGGTGCAAAGCATAAAGCCTGGTTTGAAGGTGGTCAGATGCCTTTACAAAGAAGAGTTCCCAAATTTGGTTTTACCAATATTTTTAAAGTTGAATATCAAATTGTTAATCTAAATTCTCTGCAAAAATTGTCTGAAGCAAAGGCGATTAAAGATCAAACTTTGAATGCGGATGAATTAAAAAAACTTGGTTTGGTATCCAGCACAAAAAAACCAATTAAGCTTTTGGGCAAAGGGGATTTAAAAACCAAGGTAAATATTCAAGTTAACGCTTTCAGTAAATCTGCACAGCAAAAAGTTGAAGCTGCCGGCGGAACAATAACAAAGATATAGCCTATAAATAGATGTCAAAATTTACAGATACATTCAGAAATATTTTTAAGATCCACGAACTAAGACAAAGAATTTTATACACATTAGTTCTGTTGTTTATTGTTAGACTCGGATCACATTTAACAATCCCTGGTGTTGATGCAGTACTTTTAACTGAAAGTATGAAGAATCAATCCACTGATAATCTTTTCGGATTGTATGATATGTTTGTGGGAGGTGCATTTCATAATGCAGCGATATTCGCATTAGGAATTATGCCTTACATTTCAGCATCAATCATTCTTCAATTGATGGGTGCAGTTGTTCCTTATTTCCAAAAACTTCAGCAGGAAGGCGAAGAAGGAAGAAAGAAAATTACACAGTTAACCAGATATGGAACTGTTCTTATATCTGCTCTTCAAGCATGGGGTGTTACTGTTAGATTGTTGAACATTCAAGTTCAGGGAATGCCAATTGTTCCTGCTCAAATTCATGGAATTGGTTGGGTGATTTCTACAATCATCATTCTTACATCGGGCACAATGTTTATGATGTGGATGGGTGAACAGATTACTGAAAAAGGAATTGGTAATGGTATTTCCCTTATAATTTTTATAGGAATTATTGCAAGATTTCCTTTTGCAATATTAGATGAGTATAGATTGATAATGGCTGGTCAAAGATCAATTATAATTGAGATAATAATTTTCGCTTTTATGTTTTTTATAATTGCTGGCGTTGTATTGGTTACACAAGGGACGAGAAAAATTCCTGTGCAGTATGCTAAGAGAGTTGTGGGAAGGAAAGTTTATGGCGGTGTAACACAGTATATTCCGTTAAGAGTTAATACTGCGGGAGTTATGCCAATTATATTTGCACAATCAATAATGTTTATACCAAGTACTGTTTTATCCTTCTTTCCAGATAATGAGTTTTTACAAAGTATATCAAGCTTATTCGTTTATAGTTCACCTGTTTATTCTGCAATTTATGCTTTGATGATTATTTTCTTCACATACTTTTATACAGCAATTGCTTTGAATCCAAAAGACGTTGCGGATAATATGAAGAAGCAAGGTGGATTTATTCCTGGAATTAGGCCTGGTAAACAAACCTCAGAGTTTATTGATAATATTTTAACAAAAATTACACTGCCAGGTTCCGTATTTTTAGCAATCATAGCAATACTTCCCGCATTTGTTTCTGTGATGGGAGTTTCCGGATCATTTGCTCAGTTTTTTGGCGGAACAAGTTTATTGATTATCGTTGGTGTTGCGCTTGATACTTTACAACAAATTGAATCTCATTTGTTAATGAGACATTACGATGGATTTATGAAATCTGGTAAGATTAAAGGTCGCAGATAATTATTTGTGATTTTAATAAAGTCTAAAAAAGAAATTGATTATATAAGAGAAAGCTGTAAAATTCTTGCAGAAACTTTACAACTTCTCAAATCAAATGTTAAAGCGGGGATTACTACTTTAGAACTTGATAAGATTGCTGAAGATTACATTAGAAGCAACAATGCTCTGCCAGCTTTTAAAGGATATTCGCAAGGTGGTGCGCCGGGTTTTCCTGGATCAATTTGTTCTTCTGTTGATGATGAAGTTGTGCACGGTATTCCAGGTAATAGAATTTTGAAAAATGGTGAAATAATTTCAATAGATATTGGTGTTCTTAAAAATAATTTTTATGGTGATGCAGCTTTAACAGTTCCGGTTGGTGAAATTTCAAGCGAAAAGAAAAAACTTATTGATATCACTGAAAAATCACTTTACCTGGGAATTGAACAGGCAGTTAGTGGAAACAGAGTTCACGATATTTCTAATGCAGTGCAAACTTTTGTTGAAGCAAATGGATTTTCAATCGTTAGAGATCTTTGCGGGCACGGAGTGGGAAGGTTTTTACATGAAGACCCATCCATACCAAATTTTGGGAAAAAAGGAACTGGTCCAAAATTAAAAGATGGGATGACGTTAGCAATCGAACCAATGGTTAATGCAGGCAGGCACGATGTGTTAACAGCAAAAGATGGATGGACAATTAGTACTGCGGATGGATTAACATCTGCACACTTTGAACATACAATTTTAGTTAATGGAAAGACACCGGAAATACTTTCAGTTTGTTAAATGGCAAAACAAGGACCAATTAAAATAGATGGTATCATTACTGAAACATTACCTAATGCAACATTTAGAGTAAAGCTTGATAACGGTCATGAAATCCATGCACATATTTCCGGAAAAATGAGAATGCACTTTATTAAGATTTTAGTAGGAGATAAAGTTTCAATTGAATTATCTCCATACGATCTGACAAAAGGCAGGATTACTTACAGGTATAAATAGGAAAAAATAAAATGAAAGTAAGATCATCTGTTAAAAAGATTTGTGATAAATGTAAAATTATTAAGCGTAAGGGTGTTGTAAGAGTAATTTGCAAAAACCCTAAACACAAACAACGTCAAGGTTAAAACAAAGGAGTATATCATTGGCTCGTATAGCTGGAGTTGATTTACCAAAAACTAAAAAAGTGTTGTTCGGTTTACAGTACATCTATGGAATAGGTGAACATATCGCTGCAACCATTTTAGAAAAAGCTAAGATTAGTCCCGATAAAAAAGTTGCTGATCTTACAGATGAAGAAGTTGCTGAAATTCGTTCAGTGATCACATCTGAATATAAAGTTGAAGGTGCACTTCGCTCAGAAGTTCAGCAGAATATTAAAAGATTAATGGATATTGGTTCTTATCGCGGAATTAGACATAGAAAAAGTTTACCCGCACGTGGTCAAAGAACTAGAACTAATTCCAGAACTAGAAAAGGCAAAAGAAGAACAGTTGCCGGTAAGAAAAAAGTACCTACTAAGAAATAATATTTGATAATCGGAGGAATAGGAATTGGCAAAAACTGCAAAAAAAGTTAAGAAAAGAACGCATGTTGATTCGAATGGAGTTGCACATATCAAAGCAACTTTTAATAACGTTCTCGTTACCATTACAGATATATACGGTAATACTGTTTCCTGGTCATCTGCCGGAAAGAATGGTTTTAAAGGTTCTAGAAAAAACACACCATTTGCCGCACAGGTTTCGGCTGAAGCCGCTGGAAAAGAAGCATATGATTTGGGCATGAGAAAGTTAGATGTATTTGTTAAAGGACCAGGTTCCGGAAGAGAAGCAGCTATAAGAGCATTACACACAGCAGGTCTTGTAATATCCTCAATAAAAGATGTTACGCCTATCCCTCATAACGGATGCAGACCACCAAAGAAAAGAAGAGTTTAATTTATTGGAGATTCATTAAATGGCAAGATACACTGATTCAGTTTGTAAGTTATGTAGACGAGAGAAACAAAAGCTATTTCTTAAAGGACAAAAATGCTTTACAGAAAAATGCCCCATTGAAGTTCGTAACTATCCTCCGGGGCAGCATGGATTATCAAGAAGAACAAAGATTTCTGAATACGGAGTGCAGTTAAGAGAAAAGCAAAAAATAAAAAGATCATATGGTCTATTGGAAACACAGTTTAGAAATTATTTTGAAAAAGCTGCTAAGCAAAAAGGCAGAACAGGTGAAAACCTTATAAAATTATTAGAAAGAAGATTAGATAATGTGGTTTTTAGACTTGGATTTGCTTCGTCAAGAAAACAGGCAAGACAGTTAATAAGACATCGACACATCATAGTAAATTCTGATCTTGTTGATATTCCTGCATACTTATTAAAAGCTGGCGATGTTATTCAGATAAAAGAAAAAAGTAAAAAATTAGATGCAATACATAATTCACTTAAAAGAGTGAAAGATAATACTTACGCATGGCTTACTGTTGATAAAGCGACACTTTCCGGAACTTTTGTTCAAGTACCTGAAAGAGCTGATGTACCGTTAAATGCCAATGAACAATTAGTTGTTGAGTTGTACTCGAAATAAAATTTTAAATTAGAATAAGAATAGAGGATAATAATGAGCATATCATCTTTAAAGATGCCTGAAGCTGTGGTTCTTGATGAGGCCAATTATACCAATTCGTTTGGTAGATTTACACTTCAACCTTTAGAAAGAGGTTATGGAGTAACGTTAGGGAATTCACTTCGCAGGGTTTTACTATCTTCATTGCAAGGTGCAGCAATTACTTCTGTCAAATTCAGTGGTGTACTTCATGAGTTCACTACAATTGAAGGAGTAGTTGAAGATGTTTCAGAAATAATTCTGAATCTTAAACAGGTTAGAATGAAGCTGTTGTCTAAAAAGCCGAATAAAATAGATATTACATTTTCTGGTGCTGGCGTGTGGACTGCAAACGATATTCAGAAAGCAAGTAATGAAATTGAAATACTTAATCCTGATCTTCATATCGCTACTCTTAATAAAAGCGCAAAATTTGATGTTGAGCTAAGAGTTGGAAAAGGCGTTGGCTACTTACCTGCAAATGAAAATATCGTTCCGGATCAGACTATTGGAGTAATACCAATTGATTCCATCTTTACACCAATAAAATCTGTTAAGTATGATGTAGAAAATGTTAGAATAGGTGATAAAAATGATTTTGAGAAATTAACTCTTGAAGTTAATACTGATGGTTCGATTACACCGGATGATGCAGTAACACAAGCAGCGAAAATTTTGAGAGAACATGTTCAGTTGTTTATCAATTTTGATATTGATCAGGAAGAAGAACATAATGTTAGTCAAAAAGATAGTGAAGTTGATAGAATCAGAAAAATTCTTTTAACATCTGTAGATGATCTTGAATTAAGTGTAAGATCACACAATTGTCTTAAAGCTGCTAACATTAAAAATTTAGCTGAGTTAGTAAGAAGAGATGAGCAGGAAATGCTCAAGTTTAGAAATTTTGGAAGAAAGTCCTTAGCTGAGTTAATGGAAATTGTTGAAACATTGGGACTGGATTTTGGAATGGACGTAGATAAATACATTAAAGAAGAAACAGAATCACACTAATCCGGGATAGGTAGCTGAATGAGACATAAAGTTAAAGGAAGAAAATTAGGAAGAACAGCCAGTCATCGTGCGGCTCTGCTTAATGCATTAACAACATCGTTATTAAAGTATAAAAGAATAAAGACTACCGAAGCAAAAGCTAAGGAAGCAAGAACCTATGTTGAAAAACTTATAACCAAAGCAAAGCAAAACAGTTTACATGTTAAACGACAGGTAATGAGTATTATTCATGACAGAGATGTTGTAAAAGAATTGTTTGGTGAAATAATTCCTAAGATCGGTGAAAGACCCGGAGGTTTTACCAGGGTAATTAAACTGGGTAATCGTCCCGGTGATGCGGCTCCATTAGCAATACTTGAACTTGTAGATTACAATGATATAGCAAATAAGAAAGCTGAAGAACAAAAAGAGAAAAGAGAAAGTAAAGCAAAGACAAAGGCTGAACAGAAATCTAAAGATGAAGTTGAAGATGCTAAAATCGTTCAAGAGAAACCCGAAAAAAAAAGTAAGTAATAAAAATTTATAAATTACATTTAAAGAGTAATCGGATTACCGGTTACTCTTTTTTATTATGTTCGATAACCAAAAATTTATAGCATCAGTTTTTAATGTAACGGAATTGCCCAAACAACAATTTCCGGAAGTAGTGCTTTGCGGAAGATCAAATGTTGGGAAATCCTCATTTATAAATTCATTATTTAATAAAAAAAATCTGGCTAAAACAAGTTCAACTCCAGGTAAAACCAGATCAATTAATTATTACCAGATTGACACAAATTTTTATCTTGTTGATTTACCCGGGTATGGTTATGGAAAAGCTAGTTTATCTGAAAGAAAAAAATGGAGTAAATTAATAAAAGATTTTTTTGCTATTTCATCTAACATCCAACTTGTAATTCATTTGCTGGATAGTCGTCATGAGCCCTCTGAATTGGACGTAAAGCTAAATGGGATGTTAAGGGAAATATCACTTCCTTATATTATTTTGTTGAACAAATCAGATAAGTTACGGCAATCAGAATTTTCTAAAAGTGTGAAGGTTACAAAAAAAGTATTCCCTGAACTTCTACTAAATGAGAATCTTTTTTTCTTTTCATCTGTTCAGGGCATTGGAAATAAGGAAGTTAAAAAGATTTTAGCCTCATTATTTTATTAAATGACTTTATCATAATTGCCGAAAGTTTGCTATTATTTAAATGTAAATTTATTTTAGTTTTAGAAATTAATTGCTGTAAGAACTTTTTATTATGGATAAAAGACAAAGGAAAAGAATTTTAATCTTTTTATTAGTGCCAGTTCTTGCGGCTATTCTCTTTTTTACTGATGATCTTTTAATTCGTGTTATTACAATTGCAGTAATTGTAATCTATGTTGCCTTTATAATTTTTTTAAGAGATTCAGTAAGATTCGATGGCAGGTATTCTATAAGCGACAGAGATGAGTTAGACGAGGATCTGATAACCCCCGCACCACCTGAACACGATGAATCTTTTAAGATCATTTCAAAAACTTCCAAAGTTGAAGTAATAACTTCCGAGAATTATACACCTGAATTATTAAGGGCACCCAAAACAACTCTTATTCCTCCCGACTTGCGTGAAAGATTTGAGGAAATTGCAAATGAATCTTTACCCTCTGAGATAGGGCATGATGGACAATTTGCTTTTGCTCTTGAAAAAATGTTGACTGTTATAAAAGATGCTTACTCAGCACATACAGCTATCTTTTTCTGGTACAACAAGAAAAAGGAAAAACTAACCATTGAGAAGTTTGTGTCTTCATCACCAAATGAGATAGCAAAAAGAAAATTTGATATAGAAGATGATATTTTAAGTAAGATTGTTCAGAAAAATGAACCCGAACTTTTAAGCGATATTTCTCCTGCAGCAGAAGCAGATGTGATCAGATATTATGAAAGACCTCAGGGTCTCAGAAGTTTTGTCGGCGTGCCGCTTTTTTATGAAGGTTCGTTGATTGCAATTCTAGCAGTTGATTCAAAAGTTGCTGATCTATTTGGTATAGAAACAATTTATTCTCTCGGCAGATTTGTTCGCGTTATAACGATGATCATTCAAATTTTTGAAGAGAAACATTCAGATACGATTTCTCAGCAAAGATTAAAGGGGTTGTTAAATCTAATTGGACCGGAGACAAATTTTGATACCGAAGAAGGTGTTTTAGATTCCATGCAAAACGCGCTTAGCGATCTTATTGAATGGGATACATTTGTATTCGTTTATTTTAAACCAGTTGAGCAAAAGTTTGAGGCAATTAAGGTAATTAACAAAACGTCACTTAAGTATATTGGGCAAGGGCTTCAGATCGATCTTTCAGGAACGTTAATTGGTAAAGCGATATTGACCAGCATTCCTGTAAAAATTGATGATACATCAGTAGATAATTATAAAAGATATTCCAAAACAGAAGACTTAACGTTTGATGGATCATTTCTTGCAGTGCCGCTTATGTATGGAAGCCAGAATTTTGGCGTACTATGTTTTGAAAGTTTGAAGAAGAATGCATACACAAATGCAGATGTAAAATTCCTCATTAATTCTGTTAATATTATTTCCTATATCATTTACTCACTTTCATCAAAAACATTGCTTAAAAGTTTAATCGCGCTTGATCTTGATACCCGTGCGCTGAATTCTGAATCCTTTAAAGAACGGCTTAGCAGTGATTTATATAAAGCACAATCTTTAAATGTCCCCGGTGCTCTTGCATTAATTAAAATAGATGAATTCCTTGAACAAGAGTCACTTTTTGATGGTGATCCACTTCCCAAAGTTTTAAAAGTTGTTGCCGAAACAATTGCAAAAGAAATGACGCCATTAAATATTTTTGGTAGAATTGAAGAAAAACTTTTTGCAGTTCACTTCTTCAATACAGATTCAAAAAATGTTTTTATCTGGGCTGAAAAACTTAGAGTTAAAATTGCCAGAAAACCTATCACAATTGTTTCAAAACAAAATACATATACTGTATCGATTGGTATAGCCTCTACACTCGGTAAACTTGATTGTGATGAAGTTTTTCACAATGCAGAGTTAGCTCTTCAAAAAGCCGTTGAAAAGGGCGGCAATGCAGTTAGAAATATAAACTAATCTTTTTTCTACTTTTATTTTTTTATGAATAACTTTTTTATAATCGTATTAGACGGTGTTGGTATTGGTGAATTGCCGGATGCAAAAAATTATGGAGATGAAGGAAGTAATACACTTAAGAATATGGCGGAAAAATTAGGTGGTCTGCATTTACCAAATCTTCAAAAACTTGGGCTTGGTAATATCATACCTATCAAAGGCATTAAGGCAGTTGAGAATCCACTTGCATCTTTTGGAAAAATGGCAGAGCTTTCAAAGGGAAAAGACAGCACCACCGGACATTGGGAATTAAGTGGATTATTGGTAGAAAAGGACTTTGATTATTTTCCCAATGGTTTTCCGAGTGAAATTACAGATAGATTTTTAGAGGTAACAAAGTGCAAAGGATTTCTAGGTAACAAGGCAGCAAGTGGAACAGAGATAATTAATGAATTGGGTGACGAACATTTATCGACTGGTTTTCCCATCATTTACACTTCAGCAGATTCAGTATTTCAAATAGCAGCGCATCAAGATGTTATTGCTCTGGAAAAACTTTATGAAATTTGTGAATTGACACGCAATAAAGTTTTGCGTGAACCTTTATACGTAGGAAGAGTAATTGCACGTCCTTTTATTGGCTCAAATGGTAATTATCAGCGTACGGTTGATAGAAAAGATTTTTCATTAAATCCACCTCAAGAAACTGTTTTAGATATATTATCTAAAAATAAAATTCAAACAATCGCAATCGGAAAGATTAATGATTTGTTCAATTATAGAGGAATTGATGTTCAGGATAAAACAAAATCCAATCTTGAAG
Organism: Ignavibacteriaceae bacterium; assembly: GCA_036170275.1. GTDB lineage: Bacteria > Bacteroidota > Ignavibacteria > Ignavibacteriales > Ignavibacteriaceae > IGN3. Next base: position 5,882 of record JAVHOU010000158.1, on the reverse strand, counting down.
GTTTCGAAAAACTAATTAGTCACGCAAAAAATTCAAAGAACAGTTTCATATTTACTAACTTAGTTGATTTTGATGTTTACTTTGGTCATCGAAATGATTCTGTAGGATTTGCGCATGCGCTTGAACAATTTGATAATTTTTTACCAGAATTTTTAAAGACACTTGACAATACTGATAAAGTGATTTTAACAGCGGATCATGGAAACGACCCTACCACTCCAAGCACAGATCACAGCAGGGAATATGTGCCGTTAATTTATTATGACAAAAATAAAGTCGGAGTTAATCTTGGAATTAGAAAAACTTTTTCCGATGCTGGTAAAACAGTTGCTGATTTCTTTAATGTTAAAAATCAGTTAGAGGGTAAGAGTTTCTTATATGAATAACAACAATGGTTATTAAATCGAATTTAGAAATAAAAAAAGTCGATTGTTTAATTTATGCGTTTAGATCCTTTGAATTCATCCCTCTGAAATTATTTGACTCTTTCTCGGTAATTGTTATAAGCTAAATTTCAGTTCTCTCTTTATTTTAAAATAATTAGTCTCTATTTTATAAGTAATATAAAAGTTATTCCTAATATTCTTTAGAAAATTGTACTATTTAAGAATGATTGGGAATAAATATTAGAATTGTCACATCTTTATACTGAAGAGGATCTGGTGAAAATTGTAAAACAATTTACAAATAGAGAGAGTCAATCTCTCGATAAATATCTTCAGGATATTAGTAAAGTTGATCTTTTAACACTCGAGCAGGAAATCGAGCTTGCTATTAGAATAAAAAAGGGTGACCAGCGTGCGATGGAAATTCTGACAAAGGCTAATCTAAGATTTGTGGTTAGCGTTGCTAAGCAATATCAAAATCAGGGCCTTTCATTGGGTGATTTAATTAATGAAGGAAACCTTGGTTTAATAAAAGCCGCTAAAAGATTCGATGAAACCAGAGGATTTAAATTTATATCCTACGCTGTTTGGTGGATTAGACAATCGATTTTACAAGCCCTTGCTGAACAATCACGAATTGTTAGACTTCCGCTGAATCGAATTGGTGCTATAAATAAAATTGGCAAAGCATATAGCAGTTTAAAGCAAGAATATGAGCGTGAGCCAAGTCCCGAAGAACTTGCCAATGAGTTAGAAATGGATTTGGATGAAATATCGGATACTTTAAAACTTTCCGGAAAACAAATTTCGATGGATGCTCCGTTTTCTTTAGGTGAGGAAAATAGTTTATTGGATGTTATCGAAAATGATCAACAGCCAGCACCAGACAATCAGTTGATTACTGAATCGTTAAAGGTTGAAATAAAAAATGTACTTTCTGCTTTGCCTGAACGTGAAGCAGAAGTAATTCGCCTTTATTTTGGAATAGATGTCGATTACTCAATGACATTGGAAGAGATAGGTGAAAAATTTAATCTTACCAGGGAAAGAGTGAGACAGATAAAAGAAAAAGCGATACGAAGATTGAGACATACATCTAAAAGTAAAAACTTAAAATCATATTTAGGATAATGAATGAAATTAAAAAAACAAGCAACAGTTTTTATTACTTTAATTTTAAGTGCTGCGCTTTTTATTGCCTGTTCTTCTTCATCTGGAACATTACGTTACAATAGTAAATCGGATAAAAATAATTCGGAAGATAAAACTTCTTCCCGATATTCGCCGGATGATCAAAATGCTCAAGATGACACGATCTTATTCTCTAATGAAGATATTCCTGAAATTCAGGATCCAAGCGATTTACCGGAGGATGAAACTCCTTTAAATATCCAGGAAATAATTAAAAAAATTGAAAATAAATCCACTGGTTCTGATTTAGAGTCTTCAGTTTCTACAAAGCGTGAATTACTTTTAATGGAAATCATTAAATATCTTAACACACCTTATAAATATGGTGGAAATTCCATTAATGGTATTGATTGCAGCGCATTTACTCAAAATGTTTTTCACGGTGTTGATCTATTTGAATTAAACCGTTCTGCTAGAGATCAGTTTCAACAAGGAATTGAAATAGATGATCGTTCGGATTTAAAGTTTGGTGATTTAGTTTTTTTTAATACTCGGAGAAGAGTTCGACCGGGTCATGTAGGTATTTATGTTGGGGATAATCTTTTTGCGCATGCTTCTAGTAACTTAGGTGTTACTATCTCTTCTCTTGATCTTGATTATTATTCCAAGAGATTTATGGGCGCAAGAAGAATCGATGCCAATCATATATTGAATTGAATAAAAAAAAGGTTGTCTCAAAAGTCTAAAAATGTCATGCTGAATTCATTTCAGCATCTATTTATATTTACTATTAAAGGGTTTAGATTCCGAATCAAGTCCGGAATGACAGTTTTGAGACAGCCTCTTTATTATAAATAGATAACCCAAAAAAATTAACTACAACCAGTTGTAGAACCGCAAGTCATACATTTCAGACAAGTTCCATTCCTTACCATTGTAATACTCTGACACTCTGGACAAATATCGCCAGTATAACCGTTTTCAATTGCCTGTTTAACTTTGGTAGTCATTGTGTTTACAGTCGTTTGAGTAGATGTTGTTTCTTTAGTAGCTAATGTATTGGAAGTAAGAGAGTAGTTGTATGAGTCAACATGATCTTTATCCAATTCAACAAGGCGTTCACTAATTACCTCCTCACTAACAAATTCAGGATCAGCTAACTTTTTAACTATTCCACGTGAGGCTTTATTTTTAATCTCATCAGAATCAACATGTGAGAGATCGTTTCTGCCAAGATAAGTAACAGCCAACTCTCTAAAAATATAATCGATAACGGAGGTAGCCATTTTTATTTTCTCGTTACCCGTCACTATTCCGCTAGGTTCAAATCTTGTGAAGACGAATGCATCAACAAATTCTTCAAGCGGTACGCCATGCTGCAAACCGAGTGATATGGATATTGCAAAGCAGTTTATTAAACTTCGGAATGAAGCACCTTCACGATGCATATCAATGAATATTTCACCTATTTGTCCGTTGTCATACTCACCGGTTCTAATATAAACTGATTGACCATTTATTTTTGCCTTTTGAGTGTAACCGGATCTTCTGTCCGGTAATCTTCTTCTCTTTGCAATATATCTGTGGATAATTCTCTCAGCTACTTTTATAATATCATTCTTTTCTTTGTCCTCCATTAATGCTTCAACATCTTCATCACTCATTGAATTCAGTGGTTGAGATAATTTTGATCCGTCACGATAAAGTGCATTTGCTTTTACACCCATCTTCCAGGATTGCATATAAGCATCTTTAACATCTTCAATTCCTGCCCCGCCAGGTAAATTAATTGTTTTTGAAATTGCGCCTGAAATAAATGGTTGAGCAGATGCCATCATTTTAATATGTGCTAATGGACGAATGAAACGAGTTCCTTTTTTGCCGCATTTATTAGCACAATCAAAAACAGGATAATGGTCATGTTTTAAGAAAGGAGCGCCCTCAATAGTCATCGTGCCGCAAATGTAATCATTTGCTGATGAGATTTCCATTTTAGAAAATCCCAGCTTTGCAAGAAGGTCAAAATCAAATGAGTTAATTTCATTTTCATCATAACCTAAAACTTTGATTAAGAATTCTGTACCAAGTGTAAATTTATTAAATGCAAATGTTACATCGAATACAGATGGAAGCGCCTTCTCAATTTTTGAAATAGCTTCATCGGTAAATCCTTTTGCTGTTAAGGATTGAGGATTTATATATGGGCAGCCTTCCAGTGAACCAGAACCTTTGGCATATTTTACTATCTCATTTATCTGATCTTTATTGTATCCAAGTTTTTCAAGTGCAGGTGGAATTGATTGATTGATGATTTTAAAGTATCCACCGCCTGCAAGCTTCTTAAATTTTACTAATGAAAAATCAGGTTCAACTCCTGTAGTATCGCAATCCATAACAAGACCAATTGTTCCCGTTGGTGCGATGACAGTTACCTGAGCATTTCTAAACCCATACAGTTCGCCCATTTCAACTGCTCTATCAGAATCTTCTCTAGCCGCTTTCAATAGATCTGATGGACAGAATTGAGGATTGATTCCAACAGGATAAATTGATAAACCTTCATACTCTTCATTGGGAACATTATACGCAGCTCTTCTATGATTTCTTAAAACTCTGAGCATATTATCTTTATTCTCTTCATACCTGATAAACGGTCCCGCCTGCTTTGCCATTTCTGCGGAAGTTGCGTAAGAGTTCATATGCATGATTGAGGTTAAAGCTCCACAAATTGCAAATCCTTCCCGACTGTCGTATGGTATACCTTGTAACATCAGTAATGAACCGAGATTAGCATAACCCAATCCAAGTGTTCTGTACTCATAACTTAATTGGGCAATCTCTTTACTTGGAAACTGCGCCATTAAAACACTTATTTCTAATACCATAGTCCAAATGCGTGTGGCATGTCTATATGCGTCAATATTAAACTTATGCGATTCAAGATCATAAAATTTTACAAGATTAAGGGAAGCAAGATTGCAAGCAGTATCGTCTAAGAACATATATTCGCTGCAAGGATTGGATGCTTTTATCTCTCCACCGGCAGGGCAAGTATGCCATTCATTAATAGTTGTATGATATTGAATTCCCGGATCTGCACAAGACCATGCAGAATAAGAAATCTGTTCCCATAAGTCTCTAGCTTTAAGAGTTTTGCAAGGTTTGGGATTGCGTTTTTCTTTTTTTGCTTTTCGTTTTTCAATTCTCCAATAAAGATTCCAATTACCATCGCTAAGCACAGCATTCATAAATTCATTTGTTACTCTAACGGAATTATTAGAGTTTTGACCAGAAACTGTTGCATAGGAATCAGAATTCCAATCTGTATCATAAGCCGGAAATTCGATGGACTTAAAACCTAACTTGGCTAAATGGATAACTCTCTCAATATAATTATTAGGTATTTGTGCTTTTCTAGCTTCAAGCACTGCGTGACTTAATTTTTTGTTTAGCTTCTTGTTGAATCTGTCATTCTCAGGATGTTCATCATAACAGGCTTGAATAATATTGTTAAGGTGCAGATTGCATAATTTTGAACCTGCAACTAATGCAGCTACCTTTTGTTCTTCAACTACTTTCCAGTTTATGTATTCTTCAATATCAGGATGATCAAGATCTAAGGTTACCATTTTGGCTGCGCGTCTTGTTGTTCCGCCGGATTTTATTGCGCCGGCTGATCTATCCCCAATTTTTAAAAATGACATTAATCCAGATGATCTTCCACCACCGCTTAAAGGTTCTTTGGAACCTCTGAGTTCGGAAAAATTAGATCCGGTTCCTGATCCATATTTAAATAATCTAGCTTCTCTAACCCAAAGATCCATTATGCCGCCGTTGTTGACTAAATCATCACTGACAGATTGAATGAAACATGCGTGCGGTTGGGGATGTGTGTATGCATCTGAGGAATGAGTAAGTTCACCAGTTTGATAATCAACATAAAAATGTCCTTGCGACGGCCCGGTGATTCCATAAGCCCAATTTATTCCTGTGTTAAACCATTGTGGACTGTTCGGTGCAGCTATTTGATAGGCGAACATATACATCAATTCATCATAAAATGCTTTTGCATCATCTTCAGAATCAAAGTATTTGGCTTTCCAACCCCAATACGTCCATGTTCCGGCTAATCGATTAAAAACTTGTTTTGCATCTTTTTCGGAAGTAACTCTATCGTGCTCAGGAAGCTCTTGCAATCTTTCGATATCCGGAATAGAGGCTTGAAGCCATTTAGGTATACCTTTTTCGTTAGATTTTTTTAGCAGCTTGGGCACACCGGCTTTTCTAAAATACTTTTGTGCAATAATATCCGTAGCAACTTGCGACCATTGTTTCGGAACAGAAACGTCTTCCATTCTAAAAACA
>JAVHOU010000157.1:0-12564 GCA_036170275.1 Ignavibacteriaceae bacterium | reverse complement strand
AAATATAATTTCTATTTAATAATGCACGAACATCTTTTTGTATTTAGAAAACCAAGAGTGGATGAAAATATATCGAGAGTTAAATATTCCTCGTTTAATGGTCTTACTTCTACATTTAAAGAAAGTAAAGTGTAAATGATAATGGATAAAATAAAAATCACAAGTAAACAAAAATAAAAAATCAAATACCTATTTTAAATCTCTGTTTCTCTGTGTCTCTGTGGTGAGAAAAAGCATTTTACCACAGAGACACGGAGTCACAGAGAAAGACAAAACGAAAATAAACAAAAGGAAAAAATATCATGGAAAAAAGAATCTATAACCTAAACGCTGGTCCGGCGGTTTTACCGGAAGAAGTTTTACTTGAAGTTCAAAAAGAATTTTTCACTCTTCCGGGAGTGGGAATGTCAATCCTGGAAATTTCTCATCGCTCAAAAACTTTTGATGCAATTCTTGCAGATGCAAAAGCAGGAATAAAAAGCCTACTAAGTGTTCCTGACAATTATGAAATTCTGTTTTTGCAGGGAGGTGCAAGCCTTCAGTTTTCAATGGTTCCGTTAAACTTAATGCCGCCAAAAAATAAAGCGGATTATATTTCAACAGGTAGCTGGTCGAAGAAAGCAATTAAAGAAGCAAAGCGAGTTGGAACCGTAAACATTGCCGCATCAACCGAAGAGTCCGCCGCAGGCGGAGAAGGCGATAAAAAATATTTTAAACGCATTCCAAAACAAAGTGAATTGAAACTTGATCCAGATGCATCTTACGTTCACTTTACATCAAACAACACGATTTACGGAACAGAGTGGCAAACAGAACCAGAAGTTGGTAATGTTCCACTTGTGTGCGACGCTTCTTCAGATATTCTTTCTAAAAAAATTGATGTTAGTAAATACGCTTTGATTTATGCAGGCGCACAAAAAAATATTGGTCCTTCTGGAGTTGTGCTTGTCATTATCAGAAAAGATATGCTGGAAAGAAGTCAGGATTCACTTCATACAATGCTTAACTATAAAATCCAGGCTGAAAATAATTCAATGTACAATACGCCAAACACTTTTGGTATTTATATCATAAAGCTTGTTACAAAGTATTTGCTTAAAAACGGCGGACTTGATAAGATGTACGAAATCAACAAGCACAAAGCAAAACTTCTTTACGATGCAATTGATAATAGTAATGGATTTTATAAAGGACACGCAGCAAAAGATTCTCGTTCATTAATGAATGTAACATTCAATCTTGCTACAGAAGAGTTGGAGAAGAAACTTATTGATGAAGCAACAAAAGCCGGATTTATTGGATTGAAAGGTCATCGTTCTGTTGGTGGATTACGTGCTTCAATATATAATGCGTTTCCTGTTAAAGGCGCAGAAGCACTTGTGGCTTTTATGAGTGATTTTCAAAAGCGAAACGGATAAACTTGATGGGTATAAAGGTATAAGGATATATGGTTTTAAGTTTTACCCTATACCTTTATTCCCATATACAACATCATATTAAAAAAATTGTAAGGATATTATGAAAAGAGTAATTTTATTTTTTTTGACTTTCTTGCTTATAACTTCTTGCAGTAAAAAAGATGTTAAGTTTGAGGCATTTAGTTCAGAAGCGTTTGCTTATGATATTGGAGATGGAATTGCCGAAGTGAATGCGAGCGTAAGAGTTAAAGGATTTACACAAACAGAAAAAAATGGATCTTATGAAGCTTCCATTAATTTTAGTGTTGATTTGGTTAGACCTGATAACTCAGTGGTAAAATCTATCTTTAAAGATGTTAAGAAGGAAAGTAAGTCGGAACCCATTGCTGATGTTGCATTAGAAGCGCAGTTCAATCTTGATTCAACGTACGTTGATGGAAACTACAAACTAATTTTTAATATAACAGACAATAATTCCCAAAGTACTACCACTTCAGAAGTTAAATTTGATTTGTCCAGATAATCAGAAGGGACTGCCTTCAAAAAATTGCGGGGGGATTAATTTTCTTCCCGCATATCCACTATCGCTCTCGTGATAATATAAAATATCATCTTCATCACTGCGCCAACAAAGATAAACTTCCTCCCCATTGATCATTGCCGGAAAATCTACTAATCCAATTTGAAAATTAGAATCTTTATAAAAGCATCCAACTTCTTCAAGCTCACGTAAAAACCCTGTAACATCTGCTGCAAGCTTTTTAATCCTGCTATTATTCTCTACACTGCCACCGATTTCTTCTGCTATTAAACGCATTTCGCGTGTAGTTTGTACAATATCTCTAACTATATTTTTTACCAAAGGCAAAGTTTTTCTTGCTTCAGCAGGAGTAAAGTATTTTATTTCAGTTGTCATCTTTTTTTGTAAATATTATTAGTAGTAAAAATACAATTAAATTTCATCAATTAAAGATCATTATATGAGGTATAATAATAAAATCAACCTCTTTATCTCTGAATCTTGTTTGATTTATTGTTCTCTAACGATTATACAAAAATTTATTACAAAACACAGAGGGTTCGATTGAACAACACATTAACAGAAGATACAAAGCAATTAGGGATCAATTATGATTCATTTAGAAAAATATTCATCAAACAAGTTGAAAATCCAAACAACAATGATGAAAATGAAATGAAGTATTTTGAATATCGTAAACTTAATTTGCAAAGAACAATAAGGTTGGAAAAAACCTTTACTCCATCTGAAGAATTAATAAGTGAAATAAATAAAATTAAGATACATCAAACCTGGATGGTAATTACAGAAACGTGGTGCGGTGATTCTGCACAAAATCTTCCCATCATCGCAAAGGCTGCATCGTTAAATGATAAAATAAATTTGCGAATAGTTTTTCGTGATGAGAATTTAGAAATTATGGATAATTACCTTACTAACGGCTCGAGAAGTATTCCTAAACTTGTTGCTTTTGATGAAAACGATAACGAACTTTTTCAATGGGGACCACGACCGGTGTATGCACAAAATCTTATGACCAAGATGAAAAGCGATGGAATCCTTAAAGATGAAATGAACAAAGAATTACACTCGTGGTATTCTAAAGACCGAGGAAAAGAAGTTGAAATGGAATTGGTTGAAAAAATAAAAGGAATTATCGATAATGATATAATCACCGGAGCAGATTGCAAATTATGATGGTGAAAAGCTAAAGTTAATCGTCTTTCTTTTTTCTATACTCCTCACTATTCTTAATTACTAGAAACATTTATCTCTTTATATATATTGTTAGTAGTGCTTACCTTTCCATCGAATCCGATAAATACTTTACAATTGCGGTAAAAGTCCGCAAATATGCTACAATAGAGTAAGTAAATTATTTTGCCAGATTAAACTTTTGAATCATTTCTGGTGTCTAATTATTTAATTTTGAAATAATTTAGAAAGGAAAGAAATGAAAAATTTAATCGTTTTCTTCAGTTTATTATTCTTTACTCTCACGTTAGCAGCTTTTGCTCAACCGCGAACAACTCCCCAGGAAAGATTGAAGATGCTTAAAGAAAGACTTAGTTTAACAGAAGTACAATCCGTTAAGATTGAAAAAATTCTCATTACTGCCGATGAAAAAATTAAAGAGCTACGCACTAAAGGAAAAAATAATAGAACTGAATTCAGAGATCTTATGGATAAAACAAATCAGGAAATAGATAAAGTGTTAGATGAAAAACAAAAAGCCGAACACAAGAAAATGATTGATGAAAGAAAAAATCGTTCCAGACAAAATAATTAAAATTTAATAATCAGCCTGATAATATTTTTAAACAATTTATTCTTTTATGGATATCTAAATGAAAAAGAAAATTTTAATTCTTAGCTCGATTGCTATAATAGCCTTAGTAATAATTTATTTCTTGTTCTTTAATAATAGCAGTGCAGAGACAAATAAATTTACTTTTGTTCAAATTACCAAAGGGGATCTGAGTACTACAATCACAAGCACGGGCACACTTCAAGCAGTTACTACTGTAGACGTTGGTACACAGGTTTCTGGTAAGATAGACAAAATACTTGTTGATTTTAATTATAATGTCAAAAAAGGGCAACTCCTTGCTATCCTTGATACTACTAATCTTGCATTACAAGTGAACAACGCTATAACGGGAATGCAAAAAGCTAAATCTCAGTTCGATGTTACTAAGGCAACTTATGAAAGAGATCAATCTTTATTTGATAAACAGTTTATGTCGGAACTCGATTTTATAACCTCCAAGTCTAATTATGAAACTGCAGTAGCAAACCTTAATTCTGCAAAATCTTCTTTGGCTCAGGCAAAAACAAATTTGAGCTACGCTTACATTTATTCGCCGATAAAGGGTAAAATTATTAATCGAAATGTTGAGGAGGGACAAACAGTTGCTGCAAGTCTTTCTGCCCCAACATTATTTACAATTGCAGAGGATCTGTCTAAGATGCAAATTCTTACAAATGTTGATGAAAGTGATATTGGGCAAATTAAAAATGGGCAGGATGCTCAGTTTACTGTTCAAGCTTACCCAGACAAAAAATTTACAGGAAAAGTATTTCAGATAAGATTAGGTTCAAGTGTAATCTCTAATGTTGTTAATTATATCGTTGTAGTTAATGCCGAGAATGATGATAATCTTCTTCTGCCGGGAATGACTGCAACAGTAGATTTTTATGTTGAACGTAAAACAAATGTTCTGATAATTCCAAATTCTGCATTACGGTTTCAACCAACTGATCAGATGAAAACAGATTTTACCGCCAGGATGCAAAAAGAAAGTGAAAATTTGCCGGATAGTTTGAAACAAAGATTTCAATCTCTGGGCGGCAATCAAGGAATGCAAAATCGTAGTGGCACCGGAAATTCTAACCACAAATCAAGAGGTTCATTCTGGTATGTTGATGAAAAGGGAAATCCATCAATGGGATATGCGGCTTTAGGACTTAGTGATGGGAAAAACACAGAAATTGTCAGAAGCAGAAACTTAAAAGAAGGTATGCAAGTTATCACCGGATTCGAAACTGCCAATGAAACTAAAACACCAAACACTAACATTTTAAACCCAAGCCAAAACCAAAATATGCCGAGAGGTATGAGAAGAGGATTTTAATGGAGTCACCTAAGGCAAAAAACATAATTAAAATAGTTGGACTTTCAAAGATTTACAAAGTCGGTGAGGTGGAAGTACCTGCGATAAAGTCTATTGATCTATCAATTGATGAAGGTGAGTTTGTTGCAATTATGGGCTCATCCGGTTCCGGTAAATCAACACTTATGAATTTGATTGGCTGTTTAGATAAACCAACTGCAGGAGAGTATTTTCTTGATGGGGTTAATACAAACACTCTCTCAAAAAATGACTATGCAAAAATCAGAAATCAAAAAATTGGATTTGTATTTCAGGGATTTAATCTTCTTTCCAGAACAACAGCACTTGAGAATGTAGAACTTCCGTTGATGTATGACAGATATGAACGCATTAAAGATCCCGCAAAAAAAGCAATTGAAGTGCTTGAAAGAGTTGGTTTGGGTGATAGGATTCACCACGAACCCAATCAACTCTCCGGTGGTCAGCAGCAAAGAGTTGCAATTGCAAGGGCATTAGTTAATGAACCTTCATTAATTCTTGCTGACGAACCAACTGGAAACCTTGACAGTAAAATGTCTGTTGAAGTTTTTTCATTATTCCAAAAATTAAATGATGAAGGCATTACGATAATTCTGGTTACACATGAAAGAGACTTTGCAAAATTTGCTAAGAGAATAGTTGAATTAAAAGATGGAATTGTAATTAGAGATACTTTAATAAATGATCGTATAATTGGAACTGAAGAGTTAAATAAGATTAAAGAACCAATCAATTATGAAAATTAAAGGATAGTATGCATCTAAAAAATCTTTTGAAAGTTGCAATTAAAAGTATTCTAAAATCAAGGATGCGGAGTTTGCTTACTGCACTTGGAATTATAATTGGTGTTGCCGCAGTTGTTGTAATGGTTGCAATTGGCGACGGTGCACAAGTTCAGGTTGAAAAACAAATCTCTGCTCTTGGATCTAATTTATTAATTGTCTTTCCTGGTGCAAGCTCCTCCGGTGGCGTAAATATGGGTGCCGGCAGTATAAACCGTTTTACAATGGAAGATGTTAACAGGATTCAGGATGAAGCAACAATTATTAAAGGCGTTACTCCTATTGTAAGATCAGGTGGACAAGTAATAGGCGGTGTTGGAAATTGGAGCACACAAGTTCAAGGTGTTGCTACAAATTATATGGATATTAGAGATTGGCCATTAGCAACCGGAGATTTTTTTACTGATAAGGATATGGTCTCCAGAGCAAAGGTTGCTGTACTGGGGCAAACGGTTGCCAAACAATTATTCCCAAGCGATGACCCCATCGGTCAGCAGGTTAGAATCCGCAATGTTCCATTTAAAGTAATCGGTGTACTTACGGCAAAAGGGCAAAGCTCAACAGGTAACGATATGGATGATATAATTCTCGCACCTGCTACAACTGTGCTGGATAGATTGACTGGAGGAATATATATATCCTACATAATGGCGAGTGCTAATTCCAATGATGAAATTGATAAAGCACAAAAAGAACTTACAACAATAATGAGGGAGGCTCATCATCTTTATCCCGGTCAGGATGATGATTTTACAGTTAGAAATCAAGCAGAGCTAACTGATGCAGCAACTCAGACGTCTAAAATCCTGACTATTCTTTTAGCTTCTGTTGCCGGCGTTTCCTTAATAGTTGGCGGTATTGGTATTATGAATATCATGCTTGTATCAGTTACGGAAAGAACACGCGAAATTGGAATTCGTTTATCAGTTGGTGCACGTACCTCAGATGTACTTATTCAGTTTTTAACTGAAGCAATTGTACTTAGCCTTGCGGGTGGATTGATAGGAATTCTTTTATCGATAGGGATAATATTTATTTTAAATAATTATACAAGTATGGCAGCTGTTATAGATCCTAAAATTATTTTTATTGCTGTAGGCTTTGCAGGAGTTATAGGAATTTTCTTTGGATTTTATCCTGCAAGAAAAGCTGCAAATCTTAATCCAATTGATGCCCTTAGATATGAGTAAACATTAAAACCAGAGAAGCTGAAAATGAAAAAAACATTTTATTTTATTTTAATAATTATATCAGTTTGTGCTTTTAATAAATCATACTCTCAAAAAGCTTTAACGCTTAATGATGCTGTTACAATTGCACTTAATCAGAATACTAATGTAGTTCAAAGCACTAACTCACTTGCCACTTTTCAAGCTGGAGTAAAAAGTGCCTATGGAAATCTTCTGCCTAATTTAAACCTAAACGGAGGATTTAACTGGCAAAGAGTTAGCGATGATGGTGGTAAAACACAGCTTGATTATTTTGGAAATCCGCAAACAATTGGTTCATCACAAGTAGATTCGAGAAACTGGTCAGTTTCTGCAGTAGGAAGTGTTACGCTTTTTAATGGTCTTTCTAATATCGCAGCAATAAATCAAAGTAAAGCAAATCTTGAATCAGCAAAATTTACTCTTGAAAAATTAAAACAGGATGTTACGCTTCAAACTGTAAATTTATATATGCAAATTATCAGCTATCAAAAACTCCTCAACTTTCAGGAAGAAAATTTAAAGTATAATCAAGGAATGCTCGATCGTATAAAGCAAATGTTTGATCTAAAAATAGTTGCAATAAGTGATGTTTATTCACAACAAGCACAAACTGCAAATTCACAAGTTTCATATCTTCAAGCAAAAAACAATCTAGGAAAAGCAAAAATCAATTTGCTTAATTATCTCTCGATTGATATGTCGCAAAACTATCAGTTTGATTCAACTGCAACGGCTATGAACGATAGTATACTGGTTAGCAGTAATCCTGAAAACCTTTATCAGTATGCACTAAGTAACAGACAAGATTATCAGAGTATGAAATTCGATCAGGAAAGTGTTCAGAATCAGTTAACTATTGCACGCAGCGGACTTTTCCCCAGCCTTTCTGCCGGTTATGGATTTTCTTCAAGCGCAGTTCATCCATCAGATCTTTTAAGCCGAAGAATTTATAGCTTTGGTCTTTCATTGAATGTTCCGATTTTTTCAAACTGGAATACGGAAAACTCAATTCAGTCAGCCGAGGTTCAGATTCAGAATAATAATGAACAGTTAAAAGCACTTGAGTTAAATATAAAAAGTCAGGTTATGAATGCAAGTTTAGATTTACAAACTGTAAAACAGCAACTTGATGCTTCGGACGTTGCTTTAACAGCAACTAAACAGAGCTGGCAAATACTTAAGGAAAAATATACTTTAGGCGCAGCAACTTACCTGGATTTACAATTATCTTATAATAATTATCTGCAAGCTCAATACAATAAAATCAATAATGAATATGGCTACTTAGTAGCACAATATACATTGCTTAATGCTATTGGGAAATATTAAACGAATTGTTCAAGAATTCTTTTGATATTTGCAAGAGATCATTTTGATTTTTTTGGAATAGATAAATAATTATTAAGAAATAAATCTGATGAATAAACTCTTCAATAAGTTATCAAAGATGAAAAGGATCTCGCTCATTAGTTTGTCGATCCTTCTTCTTTTATTTATCGGGTTTGTCGATTGGATTACAGGTGCTGAACTATCTATTTCAATATTCTATTTGATACCAATTGCATTGTGTGCCTGGTTCATACATAGGTGGGCCGGAATAATGTTGGCACTAATGAGCATAACTATTTGGTTTCTCTCTGACTTTATTAACACTCCTTCATATAGCCATCCTATAATTCCATATTGGAACTCTTTAATTATGCTTGGCATTTTTGTTGTGTTTGCATTATTACTTTCAAAGCTAAAAGATGCTTTTGAGAGAGAAAACACTCTAGCCTTAAATATTCAGAAAAGTTTACTGCCACAAAAAAGTCCCGCAATTGCAGGGTATAAAATATTTAGTATATGGGAACCCACAAGAGTTGTGAGCGGGGATTATTATGATTTTATTAATCTTACAAATAATAATTTAGGTATATCTCTCGCTGACGTTTGCGGTCATGGTTTTCCTGCTGCTTTATTAATGTCAAACATACAAGCCACTTCCAGAATTATTGCAAGCCACAATCATTCTCCACAAGAAGTTTGTAATTATCTTAACAAAATTATGATTGACTATGTAATGCCGGAGAAATTCACTAGCTTTTTTTATGGAATTCTTGAGGCTGAAAAAAGGAAGTTAACTTATTCAAACGCCGGTCATCCGCCTCCAATTGTTCTTCGCAAGAACGAGAAAATTGATCACCTTTCATGTGGAGGATTTTTGCTTGGAGTTGATTCTAATGCTACGTACCAGCAAGAAACCGTACATCTCGAAAAGGGGGATGTTATATTGTTTTACACTGATGGAATAGTAGAGACAAGGAATTCACTCGGTAAAGAATTCGGAGAGAACCGCCTTATAGATTTTTGCAAAAAACACAAACATTTGCCGGAAAATAAGTTTAATAAAACTATTCTTTCCACCCTCAATAAGTTTAGCAATAGTAATATTGATGATGATATCACTTTGGTAGTTATTTCTGTTGACTAAGAAAAGACTATACAGTTATTAATTATTTGATACTATATTTAACCAACTATTATGGAGATGTTATGAAACAAATTATTTTAATAATGATGATATCCTTTATATCTGGTTTTACCACGATTTTATTTGCACAGGATGAACCCGATACTCTTAGACAGATTACCGTTGAAGATCCTTCTCAGTATTTACCAGATTACCTGAACAATATCTTCATCAGTATGCCACTTGCAGATTTTGAAAACACAAAAGATACACTGCCGTTGGATATAACTGATAATGTTTCTGATATGTGGTTCGGTATTACCGAAGAAGTAAATCAAGATGGGATAGATGAAATTATCTACAAGTTTGATAAAGAAGAAAATGGAATTAATACAGAGAGACCTTTATATCAGATTGACATTAAATTTCTTGAGTCTGATTCCCAAAATGATTATGTAAATCAAAAGTTTGGTCATCATTCTAAAACTAATGATACCAATGAAAAAGAATGGATATTCAAAACAGAGAAAGATTATCGCTTAATAATAAAAGAAATTGATAATACCGTTCAAATTATAGCTACAATGGCAGGTACTGAATGGGATCCGGGAAGATAATTTATTAAACCACCTTATGCATTCATCCTTCGAGGTCGCTGTCTTTGACCTCGAAGGATGCAATATTCCTTTAATTGAGCCAGTTACCTTGAAGGTTTCAGGAAGCGACCTTCAAGGAATTATCAATTTTGCGTAAGGTAACTTATTAATTCTCATCGGGATTAATCTCAATGAGAGCTAAGTTTTTATTTTATCATAGAATATATTTTAATAAAACTATTTTTTTCTATCTCCCTTCTGATTTCTTTCGCTCTGTTGTCTACGAAATTCTTCCTTCGGAACCAAAACGTCTTTTCTAACTCGTGGTGAGTTTTGTTCTACCCTTTTATTTTCCTGCTGAGGTAAATTCATTCTTTCAATATTCCTTTGCGGCAATTTTATAGTCTGACGTTGCATTTTAACTTCGGGTATTGGTCTTCCTATAGTCTTTTCTACTATTTGTCTATCCGGTTGCCTATTAACAATTTCTCTACTATCATTTTGATTTCTAATCGGATTCATAACCCTATAATCACGGATATTGTCCCTTGTAAAATCTGAACTTCTTACTACGTGCCAATAACGATTCTGATTCATCTCCCAGGGACGACCGTAAACTACTCCTCGTGGTGCCAAAGGAGCCCAGCCGATATAATCGCCGTAATTGGTCCACATTACATTTGCAGGTGACCAGATTCCGTCCGAAGGAATCCAGACCCATCCATAGAATGGATCATCGTACCAGTAACCATAGTGATAAACAATCCAACCGAAGGGTTCATACGAAACCCATGTCCAGTTAGCATCTGCGTAAGTCCAATGCCCATTATCAAAAGGCATCCAGTCACTAACAGCATAAGGATGCCATACATTTTCATAATTATTTATGTTCACCCACTCACCATAACTGTTCAAATCTTCCACATTGTAACCACTCTGTGATGTCCCATCAAAGCTGCTTTGGCTTCCTACACTTGAACAACTTACAGCGATAAAGGCTATTGCAATCAGCAATGCAACCCCACCCAATTTTAATAAAGCGTTTATTTTTTTCATTTTCTTCTCTCCAGATGAATTTTACTTATTGATTGTTGTTAGCTAATTTCATTTGATTCACAACATCCTTTACGCCAAGTATGTGTTGAATTTCTTCCTGGATATGATCTTTAGCATATAAGCTTTTTACCGAACCAGAAAGATTAACTATACCATCATTTACATCAAACTTAACATTGTCTTCCAACAAAAAATGTTTCTTAAGAATATCGCTGACTATTTCTTTTAAATTATCATCACTTCTTGCTATGACAGGAGATAAGACAACCAAATGACTCGTCATATCCGTTACTCCATCCTGCCAGGAAGCAATTGACTGTGCCATTAATTTTTCTCTAAAATAACTTACTGTACCCGATAGATTAGCAACTCCATCATTTACTTCGACCTTTATCTTTTCAGGCTCCAGAATAACATTATTCATTTGAAGTTCATTTTCGATATTAGCTTTTATTTCATTATCTGCGGTAGGTTCAGTTTGAACTGCAATCCTATTATTAATTCCACTTACTCCATCTACCTGAGAAATAAGTTCTCCTATTTTCAGTTTATCGTATAAAGTGCTTACTTCGCCAATCACTGTTACTAGTCCTGCTGGATCTGCAGAAATTTTAAACGGTTCTATGTAATAACTCGAAAGTTTTTGTTCAACTTCTTTTTCCAGTTGTATTGCGTTAATCTGCGCTAAGCTGATACTGGTTGTTGATAAAAAAACAGATGAGAACAGAAAGATGCTTTTGTAGAATAGCTTTTTTCGAATATTGTTTTTCATCTTATCACTTAATAATAAAATATTCATTCAATTATATTATACGAGTTCTCTATTAAAAGAATATGAAAGTAATATTAATTTTTTTTAATGAGCAAATTGTTCCTTGTTAAATATTAACCTTAAGAAAATCCAATTGATGATTATTCCAATGAAAACCTAGATTACTAAAGCATTTATTTTTTCAAAGATGTTTAATTCCTTTTGTCCTACAATTATGACAAAAAGCTAATCAGGGATTTTAAGTAATTCAATACATCAATGGGATGAAAAAGGGATTAGTTCATTTAGATTAGTTAAGTCTGGATATTCTTGGAATAGTTGGAAGAAATTATTTCTGGATAAAGACTATTTGGCTATAATTTTTTGTTACTAAGTTATCTTACGCATGTGTTAGAAAACCTTGAAGGTTTTTCTAACATAGGCTTGATTAAATAATAATATCACATTTTTTTCTAGCAAAACCTTCAAGGTTTGGCTTTTTTGCGTAACGTGAGTTACTAATAGAGACTTCTGAAAAATTCAAAATGTCATTCCCGTGGAAACGGGAATTCAGTGAATATGAAATAGATTCCCGCTTTCGCGAGAATGACAGTCGATTCGAAATC
>JAVHOU010000156.1:0-12784 GCA_036170275.1 Ignavibacteriaceae bacterium | reverse complement strand
TTAATGATGGTATCTCCGGTTTCGATCCAATCGGAATAGATGGAATTCATTATTATCTTGGAGATGATTCCGGATTGAAACATTCATTCATTGATACGACAGTCAAAAATGGTTTTACTTATTACTATGCATTGGTATCATATAGTAAAGGTTTTCCGGAAGGTGGAATATTACCAGGCGAAAGCCCGATTCGTGTTAATCTTAAAGCAGATGGAAGTGTTAAACTTGGTCAGAATGTTGCAAGAGTTAAGCCAGAAGCAGTATCTGCCGGTTATGTTGAACCCACCCTGGGCACCATTAATTTAATTAAAGGTGCCACTACGAGTACTGTTAATTATGATATTGTAGATCCTCACACAATAAAAGATGGACATAAATACTATCTGACTTTTCAGGACACCTTAATTATTGGTGGTGCTGGGAAGGCCGATACACTCAAAACCAAAAATTATTCTTTAACAGATTCAACAGCTGGAACGGTTTTAATAAATAAAAGCACACATTTTGAATCAACTTATGAACAACCGATAATTGATGGCTTTAGATTATTATTTAATAATGAAAAAATAGTTCAGTTGGATAAATCTAAGTCTAAATGGAATGATCCTAATGTACCTCCATACGTTTTTGAAAAATTCGTTTTCCCCAGTACCCCATCAGGAGAACAACGCCCCAATGATTATAAGGTATTTTTTGGGAATATTGGCATTGATACTTCAATTGCATTTAAACTGGGACCAACAACCTATCCCGCTAAACCTGTTAACTTTCGTGTATTTAATTTGACGACGGAAAGGTATCTTAAATTTGGATTTGTTGAATTGGATACTGCTTTTGGTGGTGCTGGAAAACTTTCAGCTCGCGGTGCATTTAAGGACCGAATTATATTTCAAGAGCCAAATCCACAGGGCGCTTCAGTAACAACCTGGTGGTTTTATCTTTCAGCGCAGCCGGATACTTCTTTAAGACAAACAATTCCACAACCTGGAGATACGGCATATATTTATTTGAGAAAACCTTTCTTATCTTCAGATGTATTTGAGTTTACTGCAAAAGCCCCTGTTGTTGATAATGATAAAGCAAAGCTTTCTCTCGACGATATTAAAGTTGTTCCGAATCCCTATTTAGCTTCCGCGCAGTGGGAAGTTAAAAATCCTTATACATCGGGAAGAGGGCCTAGATCATTACATTTTATTCATCTCCCGGCAAAATGCACAATAAGGATTTTTACTATCAACGGAGAACTTGTAAATATAATTGAGCATGATAGTCCGATTGACGATGGTACGGAAGATTGGAATATGCTGACGAAAGATAATCTGGCAATATCCTATGGAGTTTACATTTACCATATTGAAGCCCCGGGTATAGGTGAGAAAATTGGCAAATTTGCTGTCATTAAATAATTTTTTGATCCTTTAAGTAAATGAAAAAGATAAATATTTTTTCAAGGAGCTGTTAAGTGTTTAATAAAAATAAAATTTTAGTCTTGTTTTTAATTATGATATTGGTGTCATCATTTGTCACTGCCCAGAAAGTTACAAAAACAGGAACAACAGCAGCAAAATTTTTGAGTATAGGCATTGGTCCAAGGGCAAATGCTATGGGAGGAGCGTTTAGCTCTGTCTCAGATGATGCTTCGGCTATATACTGGAATCCTGCAGGAATAGCATATTTAGATCAATTTCAGGGATTGTTCACACATTCAAATCTTTTTGCTGATATTTCCTTGAATTATTTCGGCCTTGTTATTCCGGGAGGAGATATAGGAAATTTTGGAGTAAGTGTAACGGCACTTAACTATGGGGAGTTAAGTGTTACAACTGAAAATCAACCCGAAGGGACAGGAGAAACATTTACTCCTACAAGTTATGCGTTCGGACTTTCTTATGCTAAATTTATTACGGAAGATTTTATTGTAGGCGCAACGGCTAAGCTTGTTACTGAAAATATTTATCATTCAAATGCTACGGGTGTTTCATTTGATATTGGTACTATTTTCAAGACTCCATTCTATGGGGTAAAGTTTGCAAGCAGCATAACAAATTACGGAACTAAAATGCAAATCACAGGGGATGATTTATTAATTCGTTATGACGTTGATCCGCAAAGGGCAGGAAGCAACAATACTGTTGATGCTAACATAGCAACGGAAAAATTTGATCTTCCTTTGCGGTTACAAATTGGGATATCTAAAGATTTCATCTTTATGGAAAATCAGAGATTTACTTTGGCAGTAGATGGTATTGTTCCAAACGATAATGATCAGTCTGTAAATGTTGGAGGTGAGTTGGCTCTTTTTGATGATATGATTTCATTACGCGGCGGGTATAAATCGTTATTCCTTAAAGACAGCCAGGAAGGTTTAACGCTTGGTCTTGGATTTAAATATAACAGACCTGGCTTTATAAACATAAGCCTTGATTATGCTTATCAAAAGTATGATTATCTTGGTAGCATTAATAGTTTTGGAATTATTCTTAAGTTTTAATAAGTTTTAATAAGTTTTAATAAGTTTTAATAAGTTTTAATAAGTTTTAATAAATTTACTAAATAAAATTTCCCATTTCTGTATAAACACAAAATGGAAAATCATTTAACAACAAATAACTAAGGAGCCTTGTATGAAAAAATACCTTTTACTTATGTGGGTGTTTTTATTCTTTGGGTTTACTTCACTTCAAGCGCAAATAAATGTCACTTTTAAAGTTGACATGTCTCGTTGGCAGCAGATAGGAAAATTTAATCCTGCTGTTGATGAAGTAAAATGTGTGGGAGATGTGAGCCCTAATGGTTGGGATCCAGCTGGTAACACTGGTATGACAAGAACTGGTGGTACGGGTGCAGATTCTTCTGTTTATTCTATTACCTATGCGGTTACGCCTAATGCAGCTTATTCATATAAATATGCTATTGGTAGTGACTGGAATAGAGATGAAAAAGATCTTGGTGGTGACGGTAACAGACATTTTGTTGCCGGCGCGAACGATACTACTTTAGCAACAGTATGGTTTGATAATATCTCCGGTGCCTTTAAGCATGTTACTTTTAAAGTTGATATGTCATTACCAATAAAACAGGCGCTTGTTACGCCTGGTGTTACGAAAGTATACGTTGCTGGTTCATTTACCAATTGGGGAACAAGCGCAAGGGAAATGACTGCATCATTAACTGATTCTACATACAGTTATATGACTGTTGTTCCTACTGATAGCGTCCGTTCTGGTGATAACGTTCAATTTAAATTTGTTTACAGTGCTGGATCTGCTAGTTCTGGAACTTGGGAAAATGGTGATAACAGGACCTTTTTTGTACCTGAAAAAGACTCGTCATCATTCTTTGATTATTGGGATAGAACTAATCCCAACATTACGCTCGGAAGCGGGTTAGTTACATTCCAAGTTGATATGAGCGTTATGAGTGAAATAGGAATTTTCGACATTGCCAGAGACTCAGTTCAAGTTAGAGGAGGTTTTAATGGTTGGGGAGATTCCAATCCTGATAACTCCAGATTGAACCAAAATGCCATAGCTCCTGATCAATGGTATCTGGACATTCCATTTACTAATGTAGAAGTTGGTGGTAAAAACGAATTTAAGTTTTTTGTAAAAAATAAAGCAACGGGGACAGTTGATACACTTTGGAAAGACGGCTATGAAAGGCCAGTCCAAATGGGTGGTAACAACTGGAACTTTTTATTCCCTGGTAAAGATACAACAGTAGAAAAAATGTATGATGGTGTTCAAACAGACTGGGTAATACCAGCTGGTACAAATCTTCAGGTAAAATTTAGTGTTGATATGACAGATGCAATGGACGGTACAAAACAAGCAATTCCATTTGCTCCTGCTACAGATACCTTATATTGGATTTGTGAGCAACCTACTTTCACTCGTTCGCAGGAATGGGTAGATAGCGATCATATGCAAGTCCTCAAATTATTACGTGAAGGTTCTACAAATATTTGGAGTGGAACACTGGATGTTAAAGATCCGGCTTTCAATGCTTTTGAATATAGATATGGTTGGGTTAGTAACGGAACCTGGACACTAGAACCAGATGCTTTAGGTACAACCAACGCCTACAGACATAGATTTGTTGGTCAGAACGCAGCAAGAACATTCCCAATTAATCCTTGGACAATGCCAACGGATATTTGGACTAACACTGCTGTAAAGACCGATGTTGAGGTAGATCCTTATACTTCGTATACTAATGCTACTGGATTGAAAAATGAATCAGTACAACCGGTTACTTACAGTTTATCACAAAATTATCCTAATCCATTTAACCCGACAACGAATATCAAATTCAGTATTGAAAAATCCGGATTTGTTACATTGAAGGTTTACAATATCCTTGGACAGGAAGTAGCTACATTATTGAATAAAGAATTAAGTGCGGGTAGTTATACTTTTGATTTTGATGCATCAAAACTAAGTACTGGCGTTTATTTATACTCTATTCAATCTGGTAATTTTGCACAGACTAAGAAGATGATCTTAATTAAATAATTTTATCTTTACTGATTATAAAAAAACCCCGATTTATTCGGGGTTTTTTTAATATACCTAATTCTTAGAAGATACCAGGTTGGAATAATAAAAAGGCAAATAATAATAAAGAGTTCAGTACAACAATAAATTAGATCATTTTTGAAGTTATCTATGAAATTTCTCAAGTTTATTCTGCTAAGTCTTTCCTTAATATTAATTTCTCCAATATCTGTATCCGGGCAAGATCATCACGATTGGAGTTATAATCTCCCTATTTATGAAGTAAATGTTCGACAGTACACTGCTTCAGGAACTTTTACTGAGTTTGCTACTCATCTTGATAGACTTAAAGAGCTTGGTGCCGGGATACTTTGGTTTATGCCTATCCATCCAATTGGTTTGCAAAACCGATTAGGCAGTCTGGGAAGCTATTATTCAGTGAGGGATTACTATGGTGTTAACCCTGAGTTTGGAACTCTAATCCAGTTTAAAGCACTGGTCGATTCAATTCATGCAAAAGGTATGTATGTATTAATGGATTGGGTTGGAAATCATACATCATGGGATAATGTGTTAACAGCTAGTCATCCCGAATGGTATGTTAAAGATGGTAATGGAAATTTTGTTCCTCCTCCGGGAACTAACTGGTCGGATGTAATACAATTAGATTACAGCAAACCGGAATTAAGAACTTATATGATAAATGCTATGAAATTCTGGATTGATTCTGTTAATGTTGATGGGTTCAGGTGTGATGCCGTCAGTTTTATGCCTCTTGATTTTTGGTCAACTGCAATTGCAGAATTAAAAAATGATAAACCCAAAATATTTATGCTCGCTGAAGATAGTGGAGCACAATACAATACTACGGGTTTCGATATGACTTATGCCTGGGGATTGTATGGTTTTGGAAATGGAATTCTGATTAATATTGTTGCAGGAACAAATAATGCTAATGTATTAAATAATTTTGCAGCGCAGGAAAATATTAACTATCCCGCTCCTTTTTACAGAATGTATTTTACTTCGAATCACGATGAAAATTCCTGGTACGGAACTGTTTATGAATTATTTGGTAATGCAGCAGAAGAATTTGCAGTTCTTACATCCACTTTCCGGAGTATGCCGCTTATTTATGGAGGGCAAGAAGCAGGATTGAATCATAGACTCAAATTTTTTGATAAAGATCAGATAATCTGGCATCCTGATCCCTTTAATGATCTATATAGAAAACTATTTTATTTAAAAAGAAATAATAAAGCACTTTGGAATGGCTCTTCCGGTGGACAATTACAACGAGTTACTACAACAAACGACGCAGCAGTTTTTGCTTTTGTTAGAGAAAAAGAAGATTGTAAAGTATTTGAAATTTTGAATTTAACTGGTCTGGAGAAAACTATTACATTACAAGGATCATTATATCCCGGTAATTATAGAGATGTATTTACCAATGATTCGGTCTTATTTGTTGAGAATGCAGAGATAACACTGTCCGGATGGGGATATAAAGTTTATGAAATCGGAAGCGGAATTACAGAAGCAGATGATAGAAAACCAATGCTTGAAAGCTTTACTCTCTCACAGAATTATCCTAATCCATTTAACCCAACAACAAATATCAGTTTCAATATACAAAAAGCTGGAACAGTATCTTTGAAGATTTATAATATACTTGGTCAAGAAGTAGCAACGCTACTTAATAAAGAATTAGATGCAGGAGCCTATACATATAATTTTGATGCTTCAATGTTGAGCAGCGGCGTGTATTTGTATTCTATAGTATCGGGTAATTTCTTACGAACAAAAAAAATGATTTTAATAAAATAATTCTATCCTTTTTTATCTATAAAAAACATTTTTATTTTTTAACTGCTGCTGTAAGTTGCATTATAAGTTGTTTAGCTTCTGCATAATTTGGATTTATTTTTAAAGCCTTATTTGCATAATCTAATGCTAAGTCATATTTTTCTTCTGCGACATAGCAGCCTGATAAGTTATAAAAAACCTGGGGATCATTACTATTAAATTTAATACTCTGTAAAAGATAATTTTTAGCACTTTGAGTATTGTTACGGGACAAGTCGATGATTCCTAACCATTTTGTAGAGAACGCATCTGGTCGAATATAGTGTTTCTTCTTTAAGTATAAATATGCCTTATCGAACAATTTGAAGTTCATTAATGTATTTGCCACATAATCATAGTAGCTTAATATTATTGGATATTGGGTAATGAGAACATTCATAACAGCGAGGAAAGAATTAATGTCATTATGTTTTAAATACCAATCTGCAAGTTCTCTATGTGCTTTTTCCCAATCAGAATCTTCGACTAAAAATTTTGCAGCTACTGAATCAACACGATCTTTAGGCTGCAGAACCACATAATCCGGCAATTTTTTAGTTTTATCTTTGTAAGGCCAATCGTTTTTGAGCAGTTTGATTCTATAAACGGCAATAACTGAATCTAATCTTGAAAATGGAAAGTTTGCGATGGTTAAGCTGTCTTGTTTCTCATCTGTTAAATCAGTTGGTTTTGTTTTTGGGAGTAACTCGAAACTTTTCATCGCATCAAAAAAAACTTTTCCCATGTACTGAAAACCTTGTAATGTAGGATGCAAATGATCGGTCATCAGATTATCACCAACGATGTGGTCCGGACTTATTTCAGAGAATGCCGAATCTATATTAACAACCACAACATTAAATTTTTTACCAAGCTGATAAATAATTGTATTCATTTTTTCGGGGGCTCTGAATCTTAGTGCATCTAGATCCCGGGCAAATCTGAATAAAGAATCAGAAGTATGAAAATTATTATCATTTAACTCCGCTATAGCTGTTTTGAAAATTTCATCAGCCGGAGGATAACCATTAAGGCTTTGTGATACGAATGGTTTTTGATCTTTTAGGTTACAGGTTAAAGTACTTAACATCACTGGTACGTTTGCATCTTTTGCCATTTGTAAAATGTCGCCCATATTACCCTCAAACTGTAAAAGGCCTTTATTATATATATCAGAATTGTATCCAATAAATTGATCTTGCGCCATTCTTGACATTAATGTTCCGGTAAGCTCTTTACTCTTAGAAAATAAACTGAATGCAGACTTAATAATATCTCTTAACAATTGAAATGTTTTAAACTTCTCAAGACTTATCACAAAGTTTATTATGTCTCTTGAAGTTCCTAAATTTTCCATTGAGCCAACCCCCAAAGCTCCATAATACTCATTGTGTCCAGCATAGATTAGAATCAGATCCGGCTTTTGTTCAATAATACCAGGCACTAGATCTCTTATGGTATAACTGTTTACCGCCGTCATGCTGCAATTAATTACCTCTATTTTTGAATGGGGATATACAAGTGATAATCTGTTCTGAAGATAATTTGAATAGGAGCCAATAGGTAAATAAGGATACCCTGCTGCTGCACTTCCTCCTAATACAAAAACTCTAAATGTGCTGTCAGTTTTTATTTCATCAAAAGCATTCTGATTAGAATAAGGGACATTCTTAGTGTTAAAAAAATATTTATGTGCAATATCTGTATTTAAAACTAATTTACCTTTTGTGACATTTACCCACTGAGTAAAGTCGTAACCATAATTAAAAACTCTTAACCCTATTTCTAAAAGAACAAAGAATAGGACAGGAATTAAAACCAGCACCAAATAAAAAAAATTATTTATCGTTTTTTTTTCGAATGTCAACAGATATTTTTCTACATCTTCCTTCGAAACTTTTAGTTCCTTGGCTATTTTACTGCTGGAAAATTTGGATTTGTTTTTGTTTATCCAATCCTTTTGCCGGTTAGTTAATGCCACTTCAATTGTTCCCTTTATCTTAATATCATAATCTGATAGGGCTGCAGATCAATTGTATAAGTACTATTGTTGCAGGTAAACTTGTTCCCATCAATAAGATTGGTTAATACTTCATTATTATTTGAATTTTCCACGTTTGTTTTAAGTGATCTTTTCTCGTCGCTGTTATTCAAGATGATATAGATTGTTTTTTCATTCAAAGTTCTGCTATAGCCAATAATTTTTTCGACATTATTTATGAGAAAGAAATTTAAATTACCTTGTGCCAAAATTTTGTTTTCTTTTCTGATAGCGATTAGACTTTTATACCAGTTGAAAAGTTTTGTATCAAAGAAAACGGAATCAGGCTTACGTATTCTTCCAAGTGGGTCAGCAATTTCGGTATCATATTTCATATCACCCCATATCATCGGTTTGCGGCAATCAGGATCGTCGCCACCCCACATACCGGCTTCATCACCGTAGTAAATCATTGGTGCCCCCGGCATTGTCATCTGTATGCCTGCAATTAATCTTTGTTTAAGTATCTCGTCATTATTAGGCTTATGGACTTGATACTCTTTATTTTGTCCCGGATTTGCAAAATGGTCAAACCATCGATCTGGATTTACAATTTGGGAACCAATTCGGTCAACATCATGGCTGTCTATCAGATTTTGAAGTGAATAAAAATTATCCTTTGGGTAATCGCGTTGAAATGCTTTAATGCTGTCAACAAAAGCTTGGGGTGAAATTTGTTTTTTTATATCAATAACAAATTTTTTAACAGCTTGTGCAAATCTGTAATTCATAACGCCGTCAAATGAATCTCCTTGGAGCCAGGGTGAGGCGTTGAAAATTTGATTTATCTGCCAGTTCTCCCACCATATTTCACCGGTAATATAAGCTTCCGGATTAATGTCTTTAACCCAAGACCTGAATTCCCTCCAAAATTTGATGTTTACTTTTTCAGCTACATCAAGGCGCCATCCGTCAATACCGTTTGAAGGGTTGTCATCCGGTTCCATCCATCTTTTAACAATTGCATGTATATGATCTGCAAAGCCGTCGGCAAGATCATATTTACCTTCTTTATTAATTTCGGGTAGATCTTTTACTCCTGCCCATCCTTGGTAATCGAATTCATTTTGCGGAGTATTTGGATCGTCCCACGATTTTATAATAAACCAATCTTTATAAGGAGATTTTTGCTGGTTCTTCAAAACATCCTGAAATGCCCAAAATGAAGTCCCTACATGATTAAAAACACCATCAATAATTATTTTCATTCCTCGTTTATGAACTTCCTGTATAAGTTTTAAAAATAACTTGTCAGCAGAAGTCCACTTCCAGGTGTTAGGATCAACTGGATATTCACTTGCCCAAATGTTCTCATCTTCTTTGGGATTTGGACCAAAATTATTATCAATATGATGATACAATCTAGTATCATATTTATGCAAAGAAGGGGATTCAAAAAGCGGGTTAAGGTAAATTGCGGTAATACCAAGTTCTTTCAGATAGTCGAGATGATCAATTATTCCCTGAATGTCACCGCCATAACGTCGAACACCTGCGTTCCAATAGAAGTCATGACCATTAGCTTTTTCCCAGGGCTGAAATTGATACCAGTCGGATATCCACGGGGATATACGCCATCCCACTGGAATATTATAGGGCCAGGCGCCTTCCATATCATGAGGAGTAGGATCGTTTGTTCTATCCCCGTTTGCAAATCTTTCAGGAAATATCTGATACCAAATTGAATTTTTGGACCATTCAGGTATACGAGGAATTTTTTTTACTTGTAAGAAAAAAAAACAGTATGAAATTAAAAGAGTTATGCCTGTTAAGTACAAAGGTAATTTTTTCATATAACGGCTCTATAGATGACTTAGTAGAATATTGAGTTTAGAATAAATTGTTGTTTAAAATTATTTCATTTCACAATTAGCTTTCAATAAAAATTGGTTGGATATTTATATAAATATCAGGTTAATGTTTTCGTATATTATTATAAATTAATTATTATTCTTAAAAAATATTTAACCATTAGAAATAATAATTTAGTTTATTTTAAAGCTTTTGTGAATTTAACAAAATAGATATTGCTTTTAAATATATTTTTGAAGTTAGTAATAATAAAATTATACAAACGACTAAATGATAAATTATGTACATCCTCGGTATATCAGCTTTTTATCACGATAGCGCAGCTTGTCTTGTAAAAGATGGAGAAATTCTTTCTGCCACGCAGGAGGAACGCTTTACAAGAAAAAAACACGATCATAACTTCCCGCAAAAAGCGATTGATTTTTGTTTAAAGTATGCAGGTATTACTGCAGAGCAGCTTGATCTTGTAGCGTTTTATGATAAACCATTTTTAAAGTTTGAACGACTGCTTGAGACTTATCTTGCTTATGCCCCAATTGGAATAAGATCTTTCATCAAAGCAATGCCTTTGTGGATAAAGGAAAAACTTTGGATGAAGGAAATGATAAAAGATAAGCTTGGATATACAGGCAAAGTAATTTTCCCGGAACATCACGAGTCTCATGCCGCATCTGCATTTTATCCTTCTCCATATAACAAAGCCGCAATCCTTACAATGGATGGAGTTGGTGAGTGGACAACAACAAGTTATGGAGTTGGTGATGGAAATGATATTCAACTTCTTGCTGATATAAAATTTCCACATTCACTTGGTTTGTTGTATTCTGCAATCACATATTACACGGGATTCAAAGTAAACTCCGGTGAATATAAAGTAATGGGCTTAGCTCCTTATGGTGAACCAAAATACAAGCAACTTATTTATGATCACCTGATTGATGTAAAAGATGATGGTTCATTCCGAATGAATATGGAGTACTTTAATTACTGCCAGGGATTAACAATGACCAATGAAAAGTTCGATAAACTTTTTGGTGGTCCACCGAGAAAGCCAGAAACAAATCTTACACAAAAAGAAATGAATTTAGCGAAATCATTGCAGGAAGTAACTGAAGAGATTGTTCTGAAACTTGTTAATCATGTTTACAAGGAAACAGGATTTAAAAATCTTTGTCTTGCCGGTGGAGTCGCACTGAACTGTGTGGCAAACGGAAGACTGCTTCGTGAAGGACCATTTGAAAATATCTGGATTCAGCCAGCTGCAGGAGATGCAGGCGGAGCACTTGGTGCGGCTTTAATCGGATGGTATAAATATCATAACAAACCAAGAACTGCTGATGAAAAAACTGATTCGCAAAAAGGTTCTTATCTAGGTCCAATATTTAATGATGATGAAATCCATGCATTCATTCAATCAAACAATCTTGCTGCAAAAAGATGTAGTGATGATGAATTAATCGAAACAGTCGCAAACTTAATCGGTTCAGAAAAAGTGATAGGGTGGTTTGATGGCAAGATGGAATTTGGTCCGCGCGCACTTGGTTCACGTACAATTATTGGAGATGCTCGTTCTCCAAAGATGCAGACAACGATGAATATCAAAATAAAATTTAGAGAAGGATTTAGACCATTTGCACCATCTGTACTTTATGAAAAGGTTAGCGATTATTTTGAAATAGAAAAAGCAAGTCCATATATGCTTCTTACTGCAGATGTAAAAAAAGAGCGACGAATACAGATGACAAATGAAGAACAAAGGAAGTGGGGAATAGATAAGCTTAATGTTGTCCGTTCTGATATTCCCGCAATTACTCACGTGGATTATTCGGCAAGACTTCAAACCGTACATAAAGAAACTAACCCACGTTATCACAAATTAATTTCCAAGTTTGAAGAAAAAACAGGTTGTGCAGTTATAATAAACACTTCATTTAATGTTCGAGGTGAACCAATTGTATGTACTCCAAAAGATGCATACAAATGTTTTATGAGAACGGATATGGATTATCTTGTTCTTGGAAATTATATTTTAAGTAAAGTTGACCAGAAACAGGTGGAAAATGATAGTGACTGGAAAAAAGAATTTGTACTGGATTAATATGTTAGCTAATGTAAATTAATAAAACCTCGAAGGTTTGTAAAAACATTGCGACTAAAAATTAAAAAATAGAAAACTTAAATAAAGAAACCTTCGAGGTTTTATCTAACAAAACACTCTAAATTAAAAATATGTTAATAGAAGAAATTAAATATTTTGATAAATCAGACGAAGCAGTAAAGAAAACGGGATTAACAGTTGGTGTTGTGCTTATCCTGATTTCATTATTGCTATGGTATTTGGGTAAAACATCCTTTGTTTATTTCTCAAGTATCGGTGGATTATTTGTCATATTATCTTTTATTGCAGTCACAGTTTTGCGTCCATTCCATAAGCTTTGGATGATGCTTGCATTGTTAATGGGATTTGTGATGTCTAGAGTTATTTTAACAATATTGTTTTATCTCGTACTTACTCCCACTGGTTTAATAGCAAAGATTTTTGGTAAAAAATTTATGCCGCTTGGATTTGATAAAAGGGCATCAACTTATT
>JAVHOU010000155.1:0-12850 GCA_036170275.1 Ignavibacteriaceae bacterium | reverse complement strand
ATTAAGATTAGAGAAAAAGGATATGAAAATAAAACTCCGCTTGAGATTGCACAGGAAATGTTTTCTTATGTGGATGGAGTTACAATGAGTGCCAAGAAAGATGCACTTGTAAACATCGGTGGATTTCTTGCAATGAATGATGATGAACTTGCTACGAAGTGCCGCAATATATTAATCGTTACAGAAGGTTTTCCAACTTATGGTGGACTTGCAGGACGCGATCTTGAGGCTGTTGCTCAGGGATTATTAGAAGTTGTTGATGAACATTATTTACAGTACAGAATTCGCAGTATTGAGTATCTTGGAGAAAGATTAATTGCTGCCGGAGTTCCGATTATAGAACCGCCTGGTGGACATGCAATCTACATTGATGCAAAAAGATTTTTACCAAATATTCCTTCCGATCAATATCCGGGACAATCAATTGTGTGCGAACTTTATCTTGAAGGCGGCGTTCGTTCTGTTGAAATTGGAAGTGTAATGTTTGGTAAGTATGATAAGAATGGAAAACTTATTCCTGCCATGATGGAACTTGTTAGAATGGCAATTCCACGTAGAGTTTATACGCAGAGTCATATTGATTATTTAATTGAAGTTATAATCGAAGTGTTTAAAAATCGTGATAGACTAAAAGGATATAAAATTACGTACGAAGCACCAATGCTTCGTCACTTTACTGCAAAGTTTGAACCGATAAATTAAGAATGTCTAAGAATGTCATTGAGAGTGAGTCTTTGAGCGAAGTAATTTAAATCCTTTTGTCATCCTGAACTTGTCGAAGGATAACATTACTAAAATGCTGTCACACTTCGACAGGCTCAGTGTGACATTGGTTAGAATGCAATACTAAGAATGCAACTAAAAAAACTATACAAACACGATAACGGAAAACAGATTTGGCGCATTCTTCCAACAACAAATAAAAAAGTTGTAGTTGAAGAACGAGAAATTAAAACCAAAGAAGTTTTTTTTAGTTGTCTTGATATTGAATCGGGCAAGAAAAATTTTAGCCAAATTCAGTTGGATGAAAAAAACTGGATCGGAATTGAATCAATTTACAATAATATAATTTTCTTCCACACTTACGGCAAGCCTGATATGCCGGCTCACAAAAGCATAATTGCATTTGATATTCTATCTCAATCGATTCTCTGGCAGAATGATAATTATGTTTTTTCATTTGTGTTCGATAATAAAGTTTATTGTTATCAGCAGAGATTTGAATCCAGAGTTTTCTTTGCGCTTGATTATTTAACAGGAAATGTTGTGGAAGATTTTGGCAGCGATGTTACAGTTATAATTAAATTAAAAGAAAAAGTAGATAAAGATTTTTGGAAACAGAATTATTTATTTCCGGAAAATTTTATCCGAACCACTACTCCTAGTGAAGCATATCAAAAATATTTGCAACAAGTTTTAATAGATAAAGTTATTAAAGGTGAAGTTAGTTATTTGAATATTGACAATTTATTATTGTTCAATTATCACGAAGTTTCTAAAATGAATACTTTGAATAATATTTTTACTGCTGTTAATTTGATAAAAAATAAAATTCTGTTATCCGAAACTTTAGATAAAAATTTAGTTAATTTAATGCCGGAATCATTTTTTGTTAAAGATAATTTTCTCTTTTTGATCGTCGATAAAACAAAGTTATTCGTTTATCAAATTAAAGAGTAACTAAAGTCATTCCGAACTTGTTTCGGAATCTTTATAATTAAAAAGAACCTGAAACAAGTTCAGGTTGACTAACGGATTAATTAAATAATTAAATGAAATGAATATCAACAGGGAAGAAAAAAATATTCTCCTAAAAGCCGCACGCCAATCAATCGGTTCTTTATTTGGTGAGAAAGTACCAGAGCAACCTGATTATAAAAAATTCCCACTACTTAAAGAAAAACTTGGTGCATTTGTTACACTAACAATCAATCATCAATTGCGCGGATGCATTGGATACATAATTGGAAGAGAACCATTATTTGATACAATCTGTTCAGCGGCTATTCATGCTGCTGTTAATGATCCAAGATTTTCGGCACTAAAAAAATCTGAGTTTGATAAAATTCATATCGAAATATCAATCCTTTCAGAATTTGTTCCAATTAAAAGTTATGATGAAATAATTATTGGTAAGCATGGTTTGTATTTGGATGAAGGCGGCGGCGGATTATTGCTTCCGCAAGTTGCAACAGAACATAAATTAAATCGTGAACAATTTCTTTCAGCACTTTGCAACAAAGCAGGATTTTATAGCGAGTATTGGAAAGAACGACTGTTAAAAATAAACGTCTTTACTGCTGAAATATTTTCTGAAGAAGAAAAAGGAGTTTAAGCAATGAAAATAAGACATCAACAAGTTGCAGGATATTTTTATCCCGCTGAAAAAGATAAACTGCAAAAAGATATTTCATTAATGCTGCAAGTTGCAAAATCGGGAAAATCATTTAATAAAATTTTTGGAATCATTTCACCACACGCAGGTTATGTTTATTCAGGTAAAACTGCTGCTTATGCTTACAATCTTTTAAAAGATAAAAAATATAAAACCGTAATTGTAATTTCTCCAAGTCATGCAGAATATTTCCCGGGCATTTCAATTTATGATGGAGATGCTTATGAAACACCTTTGGGAATTGTTGAGATTGATCAGATTATGACAGATAAGTTAATCGAAAATAGCAAAACAATTTTTCGCGGAATACAAGGACACAGAAAAGAACACGCACTTGAAGTTCAAATTCCTTTTCTGCAATCAGTTCTAAAAGATTTCAAAATTGTTCCGGTTGTGATGGGCGACCAAAGTAAAATGTTTGTTGATGAACTTGCTGAGAAAATTTCTAAAGCTGTTGATGAAAATACTCTTGTTGTTTCAAGTTCCGATATGTCGCATTTTTATTCCGCAGAAGAAGCTGACAGGTTAGATTCAATAGTTGAAAAAAGAATTAATGATTTTGATTTTGAAAATCTGTTAAAAGATATTGGCAGACACGAATGTGAAGCTTGTGGTGCAGGACCAATTATAGCAATGATGAAAGCTGCATCATTAAAAAATATTAATAATTCTTTAGTGCTAAACAGAAGTGACTCAGGTGATGTTACCGGAGATAAAACAGAAGTTGTTGGATATCTTTCTGCTGTGGTGTACAAAAATTAAATTGCTTGGTACTTTGTTTAAAAGTGTGTTGCAATAAAATATACAATCACTGCGAAGAATGCGGAAACGGGAATTGTTAGTACCCATGCCCAGATTAAATTGTAAGTTACTTTCCATCTAACTGCAGATAATCTTTTTGTAATTCCAGCTCCAATAATGGCGCCTGTAATTGTGTGAGTTGTACTAACTGGAATGCCTGCGAGTGCAGTTCCAAACAATGTAATTGCTCCTGCAGTTTCAGCACTGAATCCTTCGAATGGGCGAAGCTTGGTAATTCTTTGTCCCATTGTTCTCACAATTCTCCAGCCGCCGGAAAGTGTTCCTAAAGCAATTGCAGCATGACAAGACAATACAACCCAAAGTGGGATTTCATCGTTGGAAGTTAGATGACCGGTTGAAATAAGAGCAATAAAAATAATTCCCATCATCTTTTGTGCATCATTTGAACCGTGGCCTAAACTATATGCGGCAGAAGATAGAAGTTGAAGTTTCCTAAAATACTTATCAACTTTAAATGGAGTCATATTTTTACAAATATGTAAGGTTATTATTGAAAAGATTAAGGCAATAACAATTCCGATTAAGGGTGCAAGAAAAATGAATGCAGTAATTTTTAAAACTTCAGGAACAAAAATAGCACCGATACCCGCTTTAGCCATTGCGGCACCGACAAATCCACCAACCATCGTATGAGATGAACTGGAAGGAATTCCCCACCACCAGGTTAAGAGATTCCAAATAATTGCACCAATTAGACCACTTCCTATTACAGTTAAGTCAACTATATCTGTTCTAACAATTCCTTTCCCAACAGTAAGGGCAACGTGTAATCCAAAAATTAAAAATGCAACAAAGTTAAAAAACGCTGCCCATACCACTGCAATTCTTGGTGTTAGAACTCTTGTTGAAACAACTGTGGCAATTGAATTTGCTGCATCATGGAATCCATTAATAAAATCAAACGCAAGGGCTAGAAAAATAATAATGATTAGTGTTGTCATCGGTTATTTGAGTATAAAGATAGTGATTGATTAAAAATAAAAAGTTAATCTTTCTAAGAATTTTTAATGAAAATAGACAGAATAACATTTGCAGTTGATTGGCATCTGTCACTTGTTCTCTCAAGCAGGTCAATAATTTCTCGTTTCTTTATAAGTTCAATTGCATCTTTTTCGTTTTCAAATAATTCTTTTATTGCCTGCTGATAAATTTTATCGGCTTCGGATTCAAGAACTTTTACGGCTTTCATTTCATTTACTCTTTTAACCTTAAAATCTTGTATTGCTATACCGAGTTCTCTTATTTGTTGGTGAATTATCATTGCAAGCTTATCAGCATAATCAATTTTTTTATCAATTTTAAAAGTCTCAACTCTAATGGCAGCTCCAAATAACATATCACTAAGATCATCGAGTCTTTTTACAAGGGCAAAAATATCTTCACGATCAAATGGTGTAATGAATGTTTTATTTAATCGTTTTGTTATTTTATAAGAAATTTCATCACAACGTAATTCGAGTGGTTTCATCTGAAGTATATGAGTTTGTGCATCTTCAAACTGAAAGATTTTTTCATTATGGATTGCCATCTCTTCAATTAAAGAACTCATCTCTTTAAAGTCTTCAAAATACTTTTCTTCTTTGGGTAATAATTTTTTAAACATAAAACACCATTAAATTTTGGAATGATTATTATTAAAGTGTGCCTTTAACATTCCAAAACTAAGCAAACTCAGTTTATTCACCAATAAAAAACTTTCAAAATATTCACTTGGTTTTGCTATATTCACAACTCAAATTGAATATAAAAATTAAGGTGAATTGTGAGCGAAAAGAAAAATAAACCTACTGATGCAGTTGCAAATATTGTTTCTCTTTCTAAAAGAAGAGGTTTTGTATTCCAATCAAGTGAAATTTATGGCGGATTAAACGGCTGCTGGGATTACGGTCCGCTTGGTGTTGAACTTCTTAAAAATATTAAAGAAGAATGGTGGAAGTTTATGACTTACCGTGATAATATTGAAGGTCTTGATGCTTCGATCCTTATGCACCCAAAAGTTTGGGAAGCCTCTGGTCACGTCGAAAATTTTACAGATCCGATGATTGATTGCAAGCAATGTAAAGCTCGTTTTCGCTTAGATGTACTTGGCGATTCAATCAATGAAAAGAAAAAAGATAAAGCTTTAGTAGATCTTAAAAATGATTTTAAAGACAATGCTTCTGTCTTAAGTAAGATTGAGGATCGGATTAAAAATCCCGGAGAAGAAAATCCTTTTAATATACTTTTGGAAGATGAAGAAGTTGGTAAAACACTTTTATCAAAATTAAATTGTCCGCAGTGCGGAAACGCAAATACATTTACAGATGCCCGTAAATTTAATCTTATGTTCAAAACATTTGTTGGACCAGTTGAAGATAGCGGAAGTGTAGTTTATCTACGTCCTGAAACAGCTCAAGGAATTTATGTTAACTTTCTAAATGTACAAAGTTCAGCACGACAAAAATTACCATTTGGTATTGCACAAATTGGTAAAGCTTTTAGAAATGAAATCAATACAAAAAACTTTTTATTTCGTACGCGTGAGTTTGAGCAAATGGAAATGCAATTTTTTATTAATCCAAAAGAAGATAAGCAATGGTACAATTTCTGGAAAACTGAGCGACTTGAATGGTTTAAATCACTTGGAATGACAGCAGCAAAACTTCGTTACCACGATCATATAAAACTTGCGCACTATGCCGCTGCCGCTACTGATATTGAATATGAATTTCCTTTTGGCTGGGGAGAGATTGAAGGAATACACAACAGAACTAATTTTGATTTAAGGAGACACGAAGAATTTTCAGGTAAATCATTAAAATATTTTGATGATGAATCCAAAGAAAAATTTATTCCATTTATAATTGAGACTTCCGCAGGTGCCAGCCGAAGTTTTATGGCATTTTTAATTGATGCTTATTATGAAGAAGAAGTCAATGGTGAGATGAGATCAGTCTTAAGATTTCATCCAAGACTCGCACCAATAAAAGCTGCGATATTTCCATTAGTTAATAAAGATGGAATGCCAGAAGTTTCCCGCGAGATCGAAAGCGAATTACGCCGTAACTTCAAAGTCTTTTATGATGATAAAGGTGCAGTGGGAAGAAGATACCGCAGACAGGATGAAGCTGGAACCCCATATTGTATAACTGTTGATACTCAAACGCTTGACGATAAAACTGTAACCGTTCGTGATAGAGACACAATGCTTCAGGAAAGAGTTGCGATCGATCAGTTATCAAGATATTTGAGTGAAAAACTTCTTAGCTAATTAGAAATTAAAAATGCACAATTTACAATTAGGCGATTTTAGAAAATCGCCTTTTTTATTTGCACAAAATATTGTACGTTTAAGTGTACAAAATATTTAAGGAAAAATATGCAAAGGATTCAATTACAAGAAGATATTCAACCTTTAACGGAATTCCGTTCTAAAGTTGCATTCTATCTTGAAAAAGTTAATAAGAATAAGCGCCCGCTTGTTATTACTCAAAATGGAAAGAGTGCAGCTATACTTCTTGGCGTTTCAGAATATGATAGTCTGATAGAGAAGATTGAAATTCTTGAAGAAGTAAAGCTTGCAGAAAAACAGATTAGTGATGGATTTGGTTTAACTCATTCAGACGTGAAAAAAAGATTATTAAAGCGGATTGCTAAGTGAAAGTAATTTGGTCACCACTTTCTTTTGAAAGATTGGAAAACATTTATGAATTTATTTTTGATAAAGATCCTGTTGCTGCTAAAAATTTGATCAACAATATTTTAGTTAGAATTGAATCTCTGTCCAAATTTCCAGAAAGAGGAAGAAAAGTTCCAGAAATAAATCGAGATGAAATTCGAGAAGTCTTTGAAAGTAAATATAGAATTATTTATAAAATCGAACCAAAGAAAATCTTAATCTTAATGATCAGAAATTTTAAACAAATTTTACCTAAAACAGATTTAAAATAAAACCTACAAAATGTTCAAATCAGTATTAATTATTTTAATTTTATCGATTAATGCATTAGCTCAGAATTCTGATTTTGATTTTCGTGTTAACGAAGGAATTAAAAAAATCTATAACATTAAGTTTACCGAAGCGGAAAAAACATTTCGTTCTGTTATTGCTGATTATCCTAATCAACCCGCTGGAAGATTTTTTCTTGCAATGATTGATTGGTGGAAAATTCTTCTTGATCCCGATAATGAATCTTATGATGAAATATTTTTTCTTAAACTGGAAGATGTAATTTATCAGTGTGATCAGATATTAGACAAAAATCCGGGTGAAGTTGATGCTCTTTTTTTTAAGGGCGGATCAATTGGTTTTCGCGGCAGACTTCACGCATTCCGTGAAAGCTGGCTTAAAGCCGCCGATGATGGGCGTGAAGCATTGCCAATTGTTGAACAAGCAGCTTCTCTTGATCCAAAGAATATGGATGTGCAGCTTGGTTTTGGAATTTACAATTATTACGCCGCTGTTATTCCGGATGAGAATCCTTTAATCAAACCGCTAATGATTTTTTTTCCATCCGGTGATAAGAAAAAAGGAATCGAACAATTAAAAAACACTGCATCTAACGGAAAGTTTGCAAAATATGAAGCACGTTATTTTTTAATGACACTTTACTATCGTTATGAAAATAATGCAACGGCTGCGGATGATTATGCAAAACTTTTACTTAATGATTTTCCTGATAATCCAGTTTTTGAAAAATGGCGCGGTAGGATTGCAGTTAGAAGAGGAGATTATGTTTTGGGGGATTCACTTTTTAGAGATGTAATAAAAAAAGCAGATAAAAAATATTTTGGATACAGTACACCAAATTCACTTCGAGAAGCTGTTTATTATATCGGGAATAACTTTAAAAATAATGGAGAGCTTGACTCAGCAAAAATATATTTCGAAAGATGTATTTCTGAATCAAAAAAAATTGACGAAGAAGGTGAAGAATCCGGTTTTCAGGTAAATGCAGTTTTATTTCTTGCGCAAATTTCTGAGGGTTTAAATCGTAAAGATGAAGCTGTTAAGTTGTACGAAGAATTACTTGATATGAAAGATTATGGAAGTTCACATTCAATTGCAGAAAATAGTTTGAAGAATTTGAGAAGTGAAAAGTAATAAGCAAGTCACATCGAGCGAAGTCGAGATGTGATTAATTTAGTTAGACTTCGACAGTGCTCAATCTGATATTTTTAAAGTAGTTTTTAAAATTTATTATTATAAGGATTGTTGTTTTCGTTTTAAGATTAAAACGGTCATTTCGAATCCGACTTTAGTCGGTGAGAAATCTTCAACAATTAATCAATAAGATTTCTCCCTCCCGCTGTGACTGCGTCAGCGGGCAGGTCGGTAGAAATGACATTTAACTTTTTATAAAATATTTAAAGAGAAGTTGAAATTCCAATCCTGTGTAAGCCGCCAACTAAACCAAGTGAAGAATAACCATAATCAAATTGGTAATCAGAAATCTTAACACCTAATCCAACGTTAAATCCAGCTATACCGGCAGTTGTTCCAATTTTAAATTCTGATCGGCGCTCGTTATCATATCCTAATCTTATCTTCATAACTTTGCTTAAAGTAAACTCCCCGCCAACAGTAAAGGCTTTAAAGCGTCCAATAAAGTTATCGCGATCTTTATTAAGCTGATGAAAATCAACTGAAAGACGGA
The DNA here is from genome assembly GCA_036170275.1 of Ignavibacteriaceae bacterium. GTDB lineage: Bacteria > Bacteroidota > Ignavibacteria > Ignavibacteriales > Ignavibacteriaceae > IGN3. The sequence goes on along the minus strand of JAVHOU010000155.1, from coordinate 3,997 downwards.
GTGGAAGATTTTCTAATCTTTTAGAAACTCCGATAGCAACATCAAGCGGTAAATCTTCTTTAGTATTGTAATAACTTGAAAGTTGTCCGCCAAGATTTAAAACTGCAAAACCGAAGTTCCAATTTTTATCAGGTATTGCATAATGCAATCCAAGATCAAGTGCCATTGCGGTAGAGGAACGGGTTTCAATTCCGGAATAAATAAATTTAGCATTAGCACCGTAATAAAAATTTTCATCAAGCTGATTTGCATAACCAAGAACAAAAGCAAATTCACCGGCACCAAATTTTCCGGTTCTTGTTCCAAACTCATCTGCGCCTTCAAAACTGCCGTAGTTAATATATTTTATAGCGGCACCGAATCTTCCAATGTCTTCAATCTCGTGGGAATAGGAAAAACTTGCAAGATTTATATCCATCAAATGTTTAACAAAAGAAAAAGAAATTGGATTGGCACTCAGTAATTTTAGTCCCGCGGGATTATAAAAAATAACATCTGCATCATCATTATTTGATACAAAACTACCGCCAAGAGCCGCTGCACGGGCACTCATATCAACACGAAGAAAATCGTATGTGTTTTGACTAAAAACTGAATTACTGAAAAATACTATAAGCGTTAAGGATAAAAAGATGATCCTTTTCATTATTTCTCCAAAATTTCATTAGCTATTTAAGTATATACCAAAATAAAGGCAAGGGGAAATGTATGTCTTAATTAGAAATTAAAAATTATAAATTCAAAATTCAGCGCAGATATTTTTATAACTTTTGGGAAAACACCGTTATACTCACACAATTTACAACGCGCAAATTTTTTCGTGCCTTTTTTATTTGATAAAAAGTAAGTGAAAAACAAAATTTAATTTGACTCTGTATAAATATTTACTTACTGTTCCACTGTAAATATTTGAGGTTACTGTGGAAACGGTGCTAAAATATTTTATCTCTTTTAGTAATATTTTCTGGCATGATTTTATTGTCTCTCTGTTGCGCGGAGAGAAAAATGTTAGTACTGCCTTTTTATACATCCCTTTTATTGTATGAAGTACAAATATATTGCATACAACTTCTTTCTAACAAATTTATTCGTAATACTGCTCATTTCTTTTTCCCCACTGGTTTTACATAAACCCCCGAAAATAAAGTATCAAAAACATTTTTTATAGGTCATTAAAATGAAAACAGTTTATATTATACTAATTTTTATAGTTGGTAACATAACAATAGCCCAACAGCCATTGCGTGCATTAAGAACAATAATGGAAGTAGAGTATGTATCAGAATTCTACCAGTTAGGAACTGGGATAATAGGGTTAGATGACATAAACAGCGATGGTAAGCTTGATTTTGCAGTAAGTGCGGGGAGTATAGGTAAAACATTTATTTACTATGGAGGGAATGGTGTTTTGGATGATACGGTCGATTTAGCCATAACAGGGGGTGGTCAAATTAAAAAAGGTGACCTTAACGGAGATGGTGTTATGGATTTGGTAATATTCAAAAAAGGAGATTTGTCCTCTGATTGGTTTAATAGATTAGCTGTTTATTTGGGAAGAAAGGATTCTATTATAAAAATAGATACTGTGCCGAGTCTGTTTATTGTTGAGGAAGAATTAGGAAGTGATTTCGGTTGGACCTTCGACATAGGCGATATAAATAATGATGGCTATGATGACTTGGTTGTTGGGGCAAGATTTTATGGTTCGGCACAAGGGAAGATATATTTCTATCTAGGCAAATCAAATATAGAGGCATTACCCGATACCACAATAGAAGGGGAAATAACTATTATAGACTCATTGATAACTTATTATGGTTATAGTATAAATATAAAAGATATCAATGGTGACAAGATTAATGACTTAGCAATTGGTGCTGATAGAAGGCGATTCGCTGATAGTATGTGGGTAGATGATGGTTTTTGTGATATTTTCTATGGAAAAAATAATTGGGAAATTGAAAATATTAAATACGATCAGAGGTTGGATATGAACAAGACAGGATTTAATCTGAACTATGCTAGATTAGTAGATATAAACAATGATGACTTATCTGATATATCTTATGCAAAAGGTGACAGTGTTTATTTTTTCTTAGGAAGTTCTGATTCAGTATCATATTTACCAGGTATAATTATATCCAATCCCGATACAGTTTTTTACGGAGGATTTAGCAATCCTTGTTGTTTTGATATTGGAGATATAAATAATGATGGTATAAATGATTTTGCTTTTAGAGCATTTCCCGGCGGCTATTCAGGTTGTTTAATTGTTTATCTTGGTGGATCAACACCGAAACCTGTTGCAGGACGTTGCAAAGGATTTGTAGCAGGACAACCCTTTTCTCCGATAGTGCCGGTTGGTGATATAAATGAAGACGGTGTAGATGATTTTGGTACCGTTGCCCCTATGGATCCGCTTGGTGGACCCTATAACGGCTATTTTATCATACTAAGCGGTGATTCAACATTTGTTACATCTATAAAAGATAATGAGGAAGTGTTTTTTCCTAAAATATATTTGCAGCAAAATTTTCCCAACCCCTTCAATCCAATTACAACAATAGAATACAATCTTCCTCAACAGTCAAGAATAAAATTGTACATTTATGATTCACTCGGAAGAGTAATAATAAAGCTCATAGACGAAGAACAAAACTCCGGAAAACATACGATTAGATGGAACGGAAAAAACGGGTTTGGCGAAAGTGTTGCATCCGGTACATACTTTTATCAGCTTACAATAAATGGTAAACAGCAGGAAACAAAAAAACTATCACTATTACGTTAGCTTTTAATTAATGATTTAATTAATGGAGGTTATTATGAGAACATTTAATCTGTTTTTAGCAGTACTTTTATTATTTTCATCTTTTGCTCTGGGACAAATGGAATTTATAATAGGTGCGGAATGGTTGAACAAGCCATCTGACCTAAATTATGAACTTACTATAGCGGATTGGAATAACATACGTGATCTTGGATTAAATTGGGGAATGTGTGTATATACTAATTATACAAAAGCTACAAACGCGTTAAACGCTGCCTCATCAAACAATGTTAAAATAATGTTGGAGCGTTTACAATTCAACTATCCAGCACAAGGGCAAAGATGGCAGTATCATCCGGAATATACTCAACATTATCCAATGACTGGACGAACTGGCATAGTTGTTAATGATGGTGCGACTTTGTTTCCAGATGATAGATATAATGAAAAAAATGCATGGAGCGCGATTACAGGCACTCATTCTGCAGGCTACATAGCAACAGCTCTAATCCCAAATACAGAACAAGAGGATAATAAAACATATTATGTTAAACTTCGTATGCGATTGGGTGACGGAACCCAATTTACTCACACTCCAGTATGTACAGTAAAGGTTGTAAGGCTTAGCGATAATTATGAAAAATCCGCAGTTATATATGCCGATCAATTTACTGATTATTCATATAAAGAAATACCTGCACTATCATTTTACAAAACATCTACAGGCTCACTTTTGATATTAAATGAAGAAAATGAATTAACAGAAGTTCAGCAAGAATCTTATTTCCCCGAAGGTGCTCACAGTGGTATTCCTCAATCAACCGTATTGCTTACATCGGGAACTGGATTTGATTATAGAGTGTATTGGCCAGGTAATGTTACTTGTTTTCTTGATTATGTGATAATAGATGATGCGCTTGGTAATAGTGTTTTCTCCGGCTCCTACGATGCTAACATAAATAATGAAGTAAATCTCTTTAAAAATAATAGTGGTTTGGGAAGGTTTAAAGTAAGAGACGAAATGGACCCAACCTACTATGGTAAATACCTATGTGCAGGGTATATTGAAAACAAAATTAAAAACAATGTTATTCCTTCGGGTTACCCAACAAAGACAGGTTTACACTACAATGTCGGTTATTGGTGGTTAGCTTGGTATAGTACTGGCGAAGAATATATCGGAAGAGATATTGCATGGACACAAAATAATCAATCATTAGTTGATAT
>JAVHOU010000154.1:0-12915 GCA_036170275.1 Ignavibacteriaceae bacterium | reverse complement strand
CAGCCATATCAATAAAACTTTTTTTGGCTTCAATCTCAACAAAGAAATAAATTTTACCGTCTTCTAATTCTTCGTTCCTTCTAATTGAAGTTTTAATAATAAGCTTTGGAATGCTAATTGACCCAGCCAAACTAAAATAAAGTGTTTGTGCTAAAATAATATTGACACCGACCGTTTTAATGAATGTGGTTTTACCGGACATATTCGAACCAGTAATTAACACTGATTGGCTGATGTTTTCCAAAGAGTTTGAAACAGCATTCTTAATCAGAGGATGGTATAAATTATCAAAGCTAATAGTACCTCGATCATTAAAAATTGGATTAGAATAAATTTCAATTTCCGTTAGATATGATGCAACTGAAATTGAAGTATCAAGACTTGCAACAGCCTTAAATATTTCGTGAATTTCATTTTGATTTTTTAGCAAAACATTTACTGAACGATAGTATGCAATAATATCAAACAGCATAAACATATTTAGGTACTCGATAAAAGCAAGAGCTAATTCGCCTAAATATTGCTTATCAATTACCAAATATCCGAGTTTTGTTTTTAGAGATTTGAGTATAACTTTTCTTTCCTTAAGAACTTCTATATCCTCAATATTTTTCTCTGTTTTAATTTCACTGATTGATATTGCAGATTGTAATAATGAATTGAGTCCTGAAAAACCACTGAAGTATTCATATATTTTTGAGGAAAATATTCTATTAATTACGAGATTGGTCAATAATATTCCGATTGATACTAATAAAAAAATACTATTGAATGATATTAGTAAAATTGATACAAGAGATGCCAAAGATAAAATATAAAAAACAGGGTAGTACTTTAAATGAGGCAGGGATTTGCTTAAAACTAAATATGAGATAAAGTAAGAGGATACTCCTTTAAGATTTAATAGTTTTAATTGAATCTTTTCTCGAAGTTCAGAATTTTCTTTCAGGTGGAAAAATAATTCATAACGCTTATTTAAAACATTTTCATCACTTTCGTACTTGTGAAGAATATGATATAAATATTGCTGCCCTATTCCGGATAGATTTCTATCCATACAAGAAAAGACCGAATCAAAATTTAAATCACTCCATGTTTTATCATCTACAATTTGACTTGGATTATCTGTTGGAAGCAAATTGTGATACGATGAAATAAAATCAAAGTTTCTATGCTTATCAATTTGTTTACCCCAAATTTTGCGGAGTTGTTCTGTTAGTTTTCTTTTTCTTAAAAACATATTCAGTTCATTTATCTAAAAACCGATCTTTTATTTCCATCAAATATTGTAAAGCTTCTTCATAATTGTTTCCAATCTTTCCATCAAGTATTGCTTCTTCAATTGCCGTTTTTATCTCGCCAACTTTTCTTGATGGTTTTAGATTACATATCTTCATAATCTCTTCACCTCTAACCGGAGATTGAAAGGCTCTAAGCTTATCTCTTTCTTTTACATCACGGACTTTTTGCATAACACGTTCATAGTTGGCAAGATATTTTTCAACCTTAATAGGATTTTTACTTGTTATATCTGCGCGGCATAAAATAATTAGATCTTCAAGATCTTCGCCTGCTTCTACAATAAATCTTCTAATCGCCGAATCAGTTACTTCTTCTTTTGCCAATGCAATCGGTCTTAAATGTAATCGAACTAACTTTTGAATATATTCAAGTTGATGCAAAGGTAATTTCATTCGATGAAATATTTTTTTCATCATTCTTGCACCAAGCTCTTCGTGCCCGTGAAATGTCCAGCCAGTTCCTTCAACAAATTTTTTGGTTGGGGGTTTTGCAATATCGTGCACGAGTGCTGCGAATCTTAACCAAATATTTTCTGTTTCATTGCAAATATTATCCACAACTTGTAATGTATGTAAAAAAACATCTTTATGATGATAATCATTTCTCTGCTCAACACCAGCCATTATTGCAATTTCAGGAAAAACAATTTCAAGTACACTTGAATCAAATAATAATTTCAATCCGATTGATGGCTTTGGTGAATTAAGAATTTTTAGTAACTCATCAGTAATTCTTTCTTGAGAAACTATTGCAAGTCTAACACGCATTTCTCTTGCAGCATTCATTAAACTTTCATCAACCTTAAAATTTAATTGAGAAGCAAAACGAAATGCACGCATTATCCTCAGTGGATCATCATCAAATGTTTTAAACGGATCTAAAGGTGTTTTGATCATTTTATTCTGAATATCATCATAACCATTATAGTTATCAATCAATTTTCCAAAGTCTTTTATGTTAAGTGAAATTGCAAGGGTATTAATTGTAAAGTCTCTTCGTGAAATATCGTCTTCAAAAGTTCCATCTTCAACAATTGGCTTTCTAGTATTACGATCGTAGGATTCTTTCCTTGCTCCGACAAATTCCACGTTCATACCTTCAAATTCAAAATGCGCTGTGCCAAAATTTTTAAAGTATGATACATTCCCAATATTTAATTCATCTGCAACTTTTTTTGCAAAGTCAATTCCACTTCCGATTACCAGAATATCAAGATCATTTCTTTCTCTTTCAAGAATTAAATCACGCACAAATCCGCCGACAGCATAAACGTTAATTCTATTTCTTTCAGAAACTACTGAAATAACATTTATAACCTTTAGAGAAGATAATTTTTCTTTGATCGATATTCTCAGTTCTTGATTCATAATAAATAAATACTTTTAAGGATTAGCGAACCTAATTTTTTGAAACAAACAAAAACTTTGTGGAAACTTTATCGGCATTTTTATAGAACCAATTTGTTTTATTAAAATGTTTCTGCATAGCTAAATAAAACAGATTACCTTCTTTAACTCTGAGACTCAATGCTGCATATTTTCTAGCATTAATATAATCAAAATTCTCAAGCATATATTGAGAAAGTTTGTATGCTGCATAACTGCTTTCCGAGTCATCAACAATGAATGATTTATTAAATATATTAAGAGAAGCATTGTAATTATATTTTTGAGAGCCTAACAAATCAATTAAAATTGGTAGTGAATTATAGTCATATTTGTCACTATTAAACTCAATTAATATTTTCAATTTTAAAGAATCATTACCATCCAAATATTCCTGAAGCTTGTTAACCTCAAGTAAACTCAATCTTGTTTGACTTAAGTATTTTAATTGATGGTTTGGGTTTTCAATAACAAGTTTATTAAACCAAAAAATCGAAGAATCATTCTGTTGATTTGCTGCATACAAATCACCTAACCTAAATATCAGATTATAATAATAAGGTGTGCCTGTAAACTTTATGAAATCACTTTTAATTATTTGAATGGCTTGTTGTTTTCTATTTTGCCTCAAGTAGATTTCGGATAAACCTACAAGTGCCGGATAATTTAAAGTTTTTTTATTCACTTCAAGAAATAATTCTTCAGCCTCTCTTAATTGATTATCTGATAATTTTTTAAATGCTGTGTTTAATCTATCTGCTATAAATCTTGGACAGATTTTTTGCAATATTGTTAAACGTCCGAAATCATAATCAGCCATAGCTTTCGTTCCGTAATATTCTGACCGTGATATAGTCATTTCAAAATTCTTCTGTTCAGTTTTTAAATTACTGCCAAATACATTTTCAAACTCACCATCAAAATAAAAAGCTTTTACTTTTTCGATTCCAAATTTATTTGTTAAATAAGATATGAATGCGCCGCTATAAAGATAACCTAGCCCAGAATTGCTTTTGAAAAAGTTTAAACCTGAAAAAAGAGAACTGATATTAACTCGGTAACCATTATTAAATGCTAACGCTGATAAATCCTTAATCGAAATATCATTCGAGATACCCTCTACAGATACTGCCATTCCTTCGATAAGTGCAGCGTTAAAACCGGAAGCTAATTGGAAAATACCAGTTCCAAACTCAGCAGAAAATATGTGAACCAATTCATGCTTTAATGTATTTTCCCAGCCATCTTCACTAATGTAAACTGAATATTGCCAAGGCTTAGCTACATCAGCATTGCCTGCGCCAAAATATTTTTTCTTTTGCTCACGGTTATTAAACAAATAAACATCAATCATTTTAGAAGGTTTTGTTTTTAACATAGCTACTAATTCTTCAAAATAAAATTCTTGGTTCAATGAAATGAATTTGGCTTCCGATGAATCGATTTTATCATAGTGCAGAGTTAAGTTTTCTGATTGAATTTTGTTCGGCAAAACTGATTCTAACTTTGAAAATGTAGTTGTAAATCCGAAGTAAGGTGAGATAAATTGGAATATTATTATTGCTAAAATAAAACTTGAAATAAATTTCTTTTTGTGCAGCTCTATAAAATCTTTTTTATTAAGTAAGATATAAATCACTGCAAATGAAAAAACAATAACTATGAATTGGTGAAAGAATAATTTCAAATCCGGACTTAATCCTTCATCATAGATATTCCCAGGAAAGAATCCTATTAACGGTGAAAAAAAATAAACTTGCGGTAAAAAATAAATCTCTAACACTGGGATTAAGCAAGTGAAAATAAATATGCCGATAAATAAAATCATTTTAAATCTTTGTGTCCCAAAATTGATAATCGTTGAAATTAGAATTCCAAAGATTATTGAAGTGCAGACTATCAATAGATAAAAAAACAATCCATCGATAAATGAGCAGAACATTGTAAGAAGTGATTTTATTACAGAGATGAGAAATGGTATCAATGAAAGAATGAAAAGATTAAGCAGATATTTCTTGAATGTATAATCAGGTTTGGATGAGAAATTTATGAGATAAATTCCTGACAGTAAAAAAAATAAAATCCCATTTACCGCGGCAAATTCATAACCCAAAGTTCCAATTAGTGGTAATTGGATAAGAAAAAAATTAAGAATGGTAATGAACATTCCATAAAAGATTAGCTGAGAATGAAAATAAAATATTTTTTTTAATGAATTCATCAAAATTTGAAAATTAAAACTCTTTACCTTCAATGCGCTGAATATCTGCTCCAAGTTTTTGCAATTTTTGTTCTATCTTTTGATAACCCCGATCCAAATGGTAAACTCTTAACACTTCAGTTATTCCTTCGGCTGCCAAACCTGCCAAAACTAAAGAGGCACTGGCTCTTAAATCAGTTGACATTACTTTTGCACCAGTAAGTTTTTTAACGCCAGTAATTCTAGCTGTATTTTCATTAACAATTATGTTTGCTCCTAATCTTTGCAACTCAGGAACATGTTTAAACCTATCTATGTAAATGGTGTCAGTTACGGATGAAGTCCCAGGAGCGAGTGACATAAAAGCTGTCCACTGAGCTTGCAAATCTGTTGGGAAACCTGGGAAGACGGACGCAGAAATATTAGTAGCAAATATTTCATTATCAGTTGCATCAATTTCAACAGATTCATTATTATAAAGTACTCTGCAACCTGTATCTTCTAATTTAGATAAAACAGCTAAAAGATGAGTTGGATTTGATTTTAATATTTTAATTTTTCCTTTGGTTATTGCAGCGGCGATTAGCAAGGTTCCAGCTTCAATTCTGTCAGGAATAGTAGTAATTTCAGTTGAGAGAAGTTGATCAACACCATTTATTATTAAAATTGAAGTTCCGCTTCCATTAATCTTTGCTCCCATTTTAATTAAGAAATCACATAGGTTCACAATTTCAGGCTCACATGCGGCATTGTTAATTACCGTAGTACCTTTAGCGAGTGAAGCTGCCATTAAAGTATTTCCCGTAGCTCCAACTGAAGGAATATCAAAATTAATTTTTGTTCCTTGTAATCTTTTTGATGATGCAATGATATAACCATTTTCTAAACTGATTTTTGCACCAAGTTTTTCAAGTGCCATTAAGTGCAGATTTATCGGTCTTGGTCCCCAAGCACAGCCACCAGGAAGTGATACTTTTGCATGTCCGTATTTTGTTAAAAGTGGACCCAACACATAAACTGAAGCTCGCATTTTTTTTACATGCTCGTATGGTGCTTCAAAACTTTTTATAGATGATGTATCCAAACTTAGATAATCATTCTCGAATGAATATTCAACACCCATTTGCTTAATTAATTTAAGCATCGTATAAACATCATTAAGTTGAGGAGTATTTTTCAGAACTGAAGTACCATCACCCAGTAAGGCTGCAGGAATCAAAGCTAAGGATGCATTTTTTGCACCACTAACGTTAACTGTACCATTAAGTTGATTACCACCTTTAATTATAAATTTATCCAATATTTTATTCTTTTAAGATTTTAATAATTATTGATGTTTAATTTTACTTTTAAAAATTGTGCCACTATTGCCTGCAATAATATATTTACCTGTAGATAATTTTTGAATATCATTTAGCACAACAGATTTACCAACATTACTAAGTTTCCAGCTTTTACCTGCATCAGTTGTCATAAAAATTTCTCCCATATTAGTAAGAATTATTCCATCAGTATTATTCTCAAAAAATATTTTATACAAACCAGATTTAGATTCGATGTCTAATTGTTTCCAGGTATCACCGCCATCTTCGGTCTTTAAAACAATTCCATCGCCTCCTACGATAAAGCCTAAAAACTGATTTACAAATAAAATGTCTTTGAAATAAGATGTATAACCCAAGTGCACTCTATTCCAGGTTAGTCCTTGATCTTCTGTTTTTAATATTACTCCATTCCATCCTACGATATAACCAATATTTTCATCGACAAAAGAGATGCAGAATAAATTTTCATTTACTCCACAATTAATTTTTTCCCAAGTTAACCCGCCATCAACTGACCTTAGAATCAAACCTTTGCTTCCTGTTATTATACCGATGTTATGATTGATAAAATTAATATTGAACAGTGTTTCATTGGAATTTGTTGCTATTTTTTCCCACTGCTGATTATCGAAATCAAAGTTCAGTAAAATTCCACTTCCGCCGACACAATATAGTTTCCCATTATTAAAGAACAGAGAATGAAGATCTTCAGATAGCTTAATATTTATCTCATTCCATTTCTGTCCTCCATCGCTTGATCTAAGTATAAGCCCATTATTACCGACCACAAATCCATTGAGGTTATCAAGAAAGAAAATAGAATTAAGATTCTTTTCCGGATTAACAACTAATAATTCCCATTCACTTTGTTCTATATAATTTGGATTTTTGGTGTAGTCTTGGGAATAATTTAATGCATTGGTTTTATCATTCTTAGCTTTTTCCTGAAGTGAATCCTTGACAACATTATATACAACTATGGTTAGGATTGCGAACACCGTGAATAGAAAGAAATTATTTAACTTATTCCATAAGGATGGTTTTTCTTTTTGAGATTTTATCTTATCTGAATAATTATTATTAGATGAAACAAACTCATTACCACGGAAATTCAATGTACCACTTAAATGATTAACATCATTCTTAAATTCCAACGCATTACTATAATTATTATTTAACGACTTACCCATCGCTTTAAGAATTATCTCATCTAATTCATACGGTACCGTTGGCAGAGAATCGGAGATTCTAGCTGGAACTTTATTTACATGCGCATCGACTATCTCATAAAAAGTTTTTGCATCATAAGGATAAATTCCAGTTAACATTTCGTACAATGTAATCCCAAGTGAATATAAATCACTTTTTACGGTAACTTCGTTTCCGCTAAGCTGTTCTGGGCTCATGTAAAGCAATGTTCCGGGTCTTGCATTATACTGAGTGATGGATTCAATTTCATCTATGGATTTAGATATACCAAAATCCATTATCTTAGCATTGCCATTTAAATCTATAATGATGTTAGAAGGTTTCAAATCTCTGTGAATAAATCCCTGGGAATGGGCATAGGATATACCTTCCAGCACCTGAGAAATAATATCTAAAGCATGATGTGTCTCTAATCTTCCTTCATCTTCAATAATATTTTCAATCGTTTCCCCTTCAATGTATTCCATTGCTATTCCCATAATATTTTTTTCTTCAACAAATCCATAAACAGAAACTATATTTGGGTGGGTTAGCTTGGCTTGATTTCTCGCTTCCTTACGGAAACGTTCCATCATATAAGAAAATCGGGTTGAGTTAATATTAAGTATTTTTAGTGCGGCAAATCTTTCAAGTTTAATATCAATGGCTTTATAAACTATACCCATACCTCCTTCACCAAGAAGGGAAAGAATTTTATAGTTTTGAATTTTTTTGCCAATCATTTAATCTTTTCTATATAAATAAAAGAATAATCGTCGGAGGCACCACGAAGCTTTACCAATTTTATTATCTGCTTTTTCTTGTCCTCTATATCCGGGATATTTAATATTTTTTCAATTTCATCATTTGAAATAAGGTTGGTTATTCCATCCGAGCAAATGAAAAAACTATTTTTCTCATAACCATTTAATTTTATTTTACTAATATCAGGATCTACAAAGAGATTATCTCCCAACGCTTTCATAATAATATTTTTGTTAGGATGATTAGCAGCTTGTCTATGTGTTATGAATCCTTCATCTAATAATTTTTGTACTAAGGAATGATCTTTCGTGATTTGTTTTATTCTATTATTTCTTAAATGATAAATGCGGGAATCACCAATATGACCCCAAAATGCTAAATTATCTTTTAGGAAAAGGATTTCAATTGTTGTAGCCATACTCTTAAAGGCGCTGTTGCTCACTGAATGATTTAGGACAAAACTATTCGCTTCCTCCAGAGTTTGCTTAATCCTAAGAAGATAATCGGTATTATCATTTGAGGTGAAAAAAAAGTTTGCGGATTTGATAGCAATTTTAGAAGCTAAATCACCGCCATAATCCCCACCTACACCATCACAAAGGATTGATAATAATCCATCATCAGTTTCAACCACTTCAACAGCATCTTCGTTAATTTTTTTCCCGGAACCAACACCTGAAAATTTAATGTATTTAAACCCCATTAGGTAACCTTTCTTAAAACTTAATTACAGTTCTTTTTAATCAAAAATAACAAAATCTTCACTCAACTTCTTGGAAATAATTTAGTGAGACTTCTGAAAAATAGATTTCGTATTGACTGTCATTCTCGCGAAAGCGTGAATCTATTTCATATTCACTGGATTCCAGTTTCCACGGGAATGACCTTTTGAATTTTTCAGAAGTCTCTTAGTATAAAACAGAAGTTAATAGGATCACACTTGCTAATTTGTTTAACACAACGCTTAGGATTATATTTGCATTCGATTTTATTAGGATAAATCATTTATTTATAGAGTGTTACGTTAGTTCTTTTAACTATTTTTTTGTTCGGATTTACCTTCTAAATTATCGATTTGCGAGAATGGCGGAATTTGGCAGACGCGCTAGACTTAGGATCTAGTACCGCAAGGTGTCGGGGTTCGAGTCCCCGTTCTCGCACTTTCAATCAAATCCCAATCACATTTTTGAGGTTAGTGCTTTTTATGGAATATAATATTGTAGAATTAAATTCTTCTGAAATGGAAGTTGAAATCAAACTTAAATATGAAGAAGTAAAAAAAGATATAATTGATGAAGTGAAGAAACAGGCAAAATCTATTCAAGTACCTGGATTTAGAAAAGGGAAAACTCCTTTATCAATGCTTAAAAAATTGTATGGTGATGCACTTGAATATGAGGCTTCTGAAAAAGTTGCTAATACATTTTTTTGGAAAGTTGTGCAGGAAAATCAGTTAAAACCGGTTGGACAACCATCAATGACTGATTTAAAGTTTGAACCGGAAAAAGATCTTACCTTTAAAGTTAAATATGAAATAATACCTATTCTAAATGTATCAGGTTATAAAAATTTAGTATTTGATATTCCTGAATATGCGGTAACAGATGATGAAGTAAATAAAGAAATCGAATACATTTTAAAGTCTAATAAAACAACAGAAGACGCTGAGATTATAGATAGCAATCAGTATGTAATCGATGCTGAAATTAATCTTATTGAAAAAGATGGACAAACTATTCCTGATCCTAAACCAGAAAAAATGCAAATTGATCTTAGTGCTGATGGGGTTTCTAAAGAGATAGTTGATAATGCAACCAATAAAAAGGTCGGCGAATCATTTAATTTTTCTTATAAAGATGAGCATAAGCATAAGTTGGAAGATGGCACCGATGAAACACATAAAGAAGAATATAAATATCAGGTTAATATTTTGGGCATTAAAAAAAATATTTTACCTGATTTAAATGAAGAATTGATAAAAAAAGTTACCAAAGATAAAGTTGCAACAGAATTAGAACTTCGTGAGGAGATAAAAAAAGATATTCAGTCTTATTACGATCAGAGAATTGAAGAGTTAACAAAAGGTAGATTGATTGGTGAAATACTGAAGATTAATGATTTTACTCCGCCAAAAAGTTTAGTGAATAACATTCTTGAAGAATATCTTAAGAGTGAAGAAGAACAAGCAAAGAAATCAAAGTACCAATTTAATCGGGAAGAAGCCAAAACCCGATTATTAAAATCCGCTGAGCATGAAGTAAAATGGTATCTAATTAAAAATGAAATTTTGAAGTTAGAAAATATTACTATAACTGACGATGATCTAAAAGAATTAGCTGAAAAAGAATCCCAAAAAACCGGCTTACCGGTTGAAAAACTTTTAAATTATTATAAAACTTCCAACCAATCGGAAAAAACTTTAGATCAAAAACTTTTTGAATTTCTTAAATCAAACAATACAATTAATAAAGTACACCCAAGTAAACTAAAAGAAAAACAAGAGGTCGTAAATGAATAATATTGAAATATTTAATCAGTTAGTTCCATACGTAATTGAACAAACCGGTCGCGGTGAACGTGGCATGGATATTTTTTCCAGATTGTTGAGGGAACGAATCGTTTTTATCGGAACTTCTATTGATGACCATATTGCAAGTTTAACAATTGCGCAATTGATTTTTTTGGAAGCTGAAGACTCTGAAAAAGATATTAACCTTTACATTAATTCTCCCGGAGGCAGTGTTACCTCTGGTCTTGCAATTTATGATACAATGAATTTTATTAAACCTGACGTGGCAACTATTTGCGTGGGAATGGCTGCAAGTATGGGCGCAGTTTTATTAGCTGGTGGAAAAATTGGCAAGCGGTCAGCACTTCCACATTCGAAAATAATGATTCACCAGCCTTGGACACAGGGAATTGGTGGTCAGGTAACAGATGTTGAAATACATGCAAAAGAATTAATAAAAACCAGGGATGCTTTATACAAAATTCTGGCTGATAGTACTGACAAATCTATCGAACAAATTGCAAAGGATTGTGACAGGGACTATTTCTTAACATCAGAAGAAGCGAAAGAATATAAACTGATTGATAGCATTATTGACAAAAGGATTCCTGCCAAATAATAATTGTGGGCTGATGAACTCAGCCCTTTATATCTTTTCAAATGGAAGAAAATATTAGATCTATTTTCAAACATCTTATCAACATGAACATACTTTCCAATAAAATATTCATAATAATTTTAATCATTACTATGATCACTGATTATTCTTTTTCGCAGCAAGAAAAAATTAAACCGTTTGAAAATTATCTTACTGAATATGTTGCTAATAAAAAAGTACCGTCGATTTCTGCTGGCGTTTATAAAGATGGTAAAATTACCTGGCTTGGTATTAGAGGTACTGCTGATTTAGAGGATAACGTCCCTGCAGTGATTGGTTCAGTTTATCGTATTGCTTCGATCACTAAACCAATTACAGCAGTGGCTGTAATGCAGTTGTATGAAAAAGGATTGATTGATTTAGATAAAGAAATTCAAGCCTATGTACCTTATTTTCCTTCAAAAAAATGGAAAATTACTGTTAGAAATTTGCTTAATCATACTTCAGGAATAAGAGGTTATAAAGATGGTGAATTTCATAATAAAAAATTTTTTGCTACTACAACTGAAGCAATTAAAGTCTTTGCTTATGACTCTTTAAATTTTGAGCCGGGAACAAAATATGAATACACATCATTAGGATATTCTCTATTAGCAGCCGTTGTTGAAAATGTTGCAAAGATGACGTTTGAAAATTATCTGATTAAAAATATCTTTACTCCTGCAGGGACGAAACACACAATGGTTGACGTACAAAAAGAAATTGTACCTAACAGAGTTAAAGGTTATGAAAAGAATTTTGAACGAGAAATTGTAAATGCACCCTTAGCTGATTTAAGTATCAAAGTTGCCGGAGGAGGATTACTATCAAATTCGGAGGACATCTTATTATTTTCTAAAGCACTTCTTCAAGGTAAACTCATCAAACCAACAACTTTTAATTTGATGTGCACACAAAGTAAACTTAATAATGGAAGCAAACTAGATTACGGATTAGGTTTTGCTCTTTCATTTGAAAATGATTCCCTCAAATCTATCTCTCACACTGGTGGCGGTACGGGATTCAGCACAATGCTTTTGATTTATCCAAAACAAAATATAGCAACCGTGCATCTAATAAATATCAGCGACAGAAATCTTGGTCTGCCTGCCCAAGATTTGGCAAATATAGAATTGGGTTTAAGTTATACAACTCCTACAAAAACAATTTCAGATGAGTTAATGTTGGTTTACCGTTCTGCCGGAATTGATAGTGCAATCACAAAATATTACGAGATTATTAATTCAAATAATAATGTGTATACGATTAATGAAAATGAATTAATTTATTTTTCGAAGGATTTAATCGGTTTATACAAAACATCAGATGCAATTCAATATCTAAAAAACGTTTTAAAAAAATATCCAAAATCATTTAGCGTCCTAGTCGCAATGGGTGATGCATATTCAAGGGATAATAATGATGGACTAGCTTTAAAACACTACCGGATGGCATGGCAACTTAATCCAGCCGATGCTCACACAAATCAAATGATTGAAAGATTAAGTAAAAAATAATGCCTTTGTATATTTTATTTTTATTTACTAGCTAGTCAGCCCTTAAAAACCCAAATTTCTTTTGGGGAGTAAATAACTTCATTGAAA
>JAVHOU010000153.1:0-12939 GCA_036170275.1 Ignavibacteriaceae bacterium | reverse complement strand
CGGATTACAATCTTGAGCGTGCACAAAAAGGAATTGTTTACATTGATGAGATTGACAAGATTGCTCGTAAAAGTGAAAGCACATCAATTACCCGCGATGTTTCCGGTGAAGGTGTTCAGCAGGCTCTGTTAAAAATATTAGAAGGAACGATTGCCGGCATTCCACCAAAGGGTGGAAGAAAACATCCAGAACAAAGTTTGATAAATCTAAATACAAAAAATATTCTTTTTGTGGTTGGCGGTGCTTTTGATGGAATTGATAAGATAATTGCAAAGCGAATTAATGAAAATCGTATGGGATTTTCATCTGATCTGAAAGAAAAAACCAAAGATGATGATTTGGTTTCTCATATCCAGCCTGAAGATCTTTTAAGATTTGGATTAATTCCAGAACTAGTTGGAAGACTTCCCGTTGCAGCTCCGCTTCATCAGTTAACCGAAGAAGCAATGAGAAATATTTTAACAGAGCCGAAGAATGCAATCCTAAAACAGTATAAAAAATTATTCTTAATGGAAGGAATCGAACTTGAGTTTGATCCATTTGCACTGAATGAAATTGTAAAAAAAGCGATGGATAGAAAAACCGGTGCACGCGCCTTACGCAGCATCGTTGAAGATTTTATGCTTGATATTATGTATGAGCTTCCGAATAAAAAAGATTTTGATAAATGTATAATCACAAAAGATGTTGTTGAGAAAAATGCTGAGCCGATTTTTATAAAGAGTGATGTGAAGTCGGCATAATATTTACGAGACTGTCATTGCGAGGAGTCCTCGACGAAGCAATCTAAAATTTAGAACAAATGCTTAAAATAAAACGATACTAATAATTTAACAGATTGCTTCACTCGCAGACTCGTTCGCAATGACTTTTGGATGCTAAAATGAAAAAAATTATTACCAACATATCTCTATTGTTTATTCTTTTTTCAGTTCAAGTCTTCTCGCAAAACAAAATCCTCATTCCGATGGATCTTACTCAAACTGATCACCTTAAAGCTTATGGTATTACATTTCACGCACTGTTAGATGGACTAAAAGCTGATTGGCTCCTAAACTATCGCGGCGGATCATTTATGATAGATCAATCCGAAAAAATTACTTCTGAATGTTTACTTGAAGAAGTTTACTTTGAACAAATTAGTTTGTCGCAGGCTTCTCAGATTTATGCTGAAGTTCAGAGTGAAGATAATAATATGGATGTTGTCCGATTGGAGAAAGCACCAAAGATTGCTGTTTATGTTCCGCCGGGATTTGCGCCTTGGGATGATGCTGTTACTCTTGCTCTTGAATATGCCAAAGTTCCGTATGATAAAATATGGAACGATGAAATTCTTCGAGGCGATTTGCAAAAATATGATTGGATACATTTGCATCATGAAGATTTTACAGGGCAGTATGGAAAATTTTATGCAAGTTTTAGTAATGCACAATGGTATATCGATCAACAAATAATGTACGAGAGCGATGCTAAGAAAAATGGATTTAGTAAAGTTTCCGAGATGATGAAAGCAGTTTCACTTACAATAAAAAATTTTGTTGGGCAAGGGGGGTTTTTGTTTGCAATGTGCAGCGCGACTGATTCCTATGACATTTCTCTCGCGGCAGAAAATGTGGATATTTGCGCGCCGGTTTTTGATGGTGATGCAGCCGATCCCGATGCGCAAAGTAAACTCGATTTCTCAAAGACATTTGCGTTTAAAGATTTTAAAATTGATATGAATCCTTACGTATATGAATACAGCGATATTGATATACAACCTGCAGAAATTGGATTAGAGCAAAATGATTATTTTACATTGTTTGATTTCTCTGCAAAGTATGATCCGGTTCCAACAATGTTAACACAGGATCATGCAAATGTTATTAAAGGATTTATGGGACAGACAACAATGTTTAGAAAAAGTTTGATTAAAAACTCGGTGATTATTTTAGCAGAAAGACAGGGAACAGATCAGGTTAGATACATTCACGGAAACTTTGGAAGAGGAACATTTACATTTTATGGAGGACATGATCCGGAAGATTACCAGCACACAGTTGGCGATCCGCCGACTGATTTAAGCTTACATAAAAATTCACCTGGCTACAGATTAATTTTAAATAACATTTTATTTCCAGCAGCAACAAAGAAAAAGCAAAAGACATAAATGAAGTTTTTCGTAACGCAGAATTCATTCTGCGTATTTGGTAAAAATCTATTAAATCAATCTCAGACTCAAGTCTGAGCTACGTTGGGACAAAATGAGAGTTAGATATTTTCATAGAAGGAATTTACCACATCTCCATTATAATGAGGGTGATTATTTTGTAACATTTAGATTAAAAGATAGTATTCCGTTAGATGTCTTAACAAAACTGAGAGAAAATTTAGAAAAGAATTCTGAAGAATTGTCTATAAAAGAAAAAAGATTATTTAAGAAATACGATGACCTGCTTGATTCAGGGAAGTATGGCGTCGATTGTTTGAGAAATGACTATGTCGCTATTATAGTAGAAGAATTGATTCATAAATATGACGGTATTTACTTTGAACTTATTTGTTTTTGCATCATGCCAAATCACGTTCATTTTGTATTTACTATTTTAGATAAAGGGAAATCGCTAAGCGATATAATGAAAATAATTAAAGGTAGCACTGCAATTTCAATAAACAGGCATCTTAATAGACGAGGAAGTTTGTGGCAAGCTGAAAGCTTTGATAGATTGATTAGAGATGAAAAAGAATTTTATAGTATCATTAAATATGTTTTATTAAATCCAGTCAATGCAAATTTAGTAACTGAGTGGCAGGATTGGAAGCATACATATTGCCATCCAAATTATTTAGTGTTATAGTTCGTAACGCAGAATTTATTCTGTGCATGTATAAATAATTTACAATCTCAGACTGAAGTCTGAGTTACGCAAGCAAAATCGTAACGCAGAATTTATTCTGCGCATGCATAAATAATTTATAGTCTCAGACTGAAGTCTGAGTTACGCAAGCAAAATCGTAACACAGAATTTATTCTGTGCTGGCTTAGTTAACAACAATCTCAGACTGAAGTCTGAGTTACGCAAGCAAAATCGTAACGCAGAATTTATTCTGCGCATGCATAAATAATTTATAGTCTCAGACTGAAGTCTGAGTTACGCAAGCAAAATCGTAACACAGAATTTATTCTGTGCTGGCTTAGTTAACAACAATCTCAGACTGAAGTCTGAGTTACAAAATCTTTTGAAAGGAATACATGAAAACAATAAAAATCAAAAACAGCAATAATGAAATTACAATTGGCAAAATAGTTTGTGTTGGAAGAAATTATGTTGAACATGTTCATGAACTTGGAAATGAAATTCCTGAAAAGCCCGTTGTATTCTTAAAAACAGTTTCTTCGGTAATCTATTCCGGCGATACAATTGTTTATCCTTCCTTCTCAAACGAAATGCACCATGAAACTGAACTTGTTTTATTGATTGGTGAAAATATTAAAGATGCTGATCTTGAAACTTCAGAAAGAGCAATTGCGGGGTATGGAATCGGACTTGATATGACTTTGCGCGATGTTCAATCTGATCTGAAAAAAAAAGGACATCCCTGGACAATTGCAAAATGTTTTGATACTTCAACAGTGTTATCGGAGTTTATAACCAAGTTTGATCATAATTTAAAATTGGATGAATATATTTCACTTAAAATTAATGATCAATTGAAGCAAAGAGACCAGTTAAACAAAATGATTCACAAACCAGTAGAGATAGTTCAGTATATTTCAACATTGATGACGCTTGAAAAAGGTGATTTGATTTTTACCGGCACACCAAAAGGCGTAAGCAAAGTTGAAAAGGGAGATCGATTAGAAGCTGAACTTGAAGGGATAGTGAAGCTGGAATGTATGGTAAAATAATTTGCTGGTCATTGCGAATCCCAATTTATTGGGATGAAGCAATCTGTTTCAGTATTTAGATTGCTTCGTCGAAGACTTCTCGCAATGACGTCCGGATATGTTTACTTATTTAACCCCGCTAATGCTTTTCTGATAAGTTCTTCTAAAGAATAATCATGATTTTCCGAAAGTAAATCACGCACAACTTTTTCTGCAAGTTGTCTTTGATAACCAAGAGTTGATAGGGCAGAGATTGCTTCATCTTTTGCTGAAGTTTCTTTGATTACTCCATCAGCTTTAATTGCATCAACTTTATTTCTTAATTCAAGCACAACTCGCTCAGCAGTTTTTCTTCCAATTCCGGGAATTGCAATTAAACGAGAAACATTTCCACCGCTAATAGCTTCTTTTAAATCATCAACAGCAATTCCTGATAAAATACCTAAACTTACTTTTGGACCAATTCCACTTATAGAGATTAGAAGTTCAAACATTTCTTTTTCAGATTGGGTAAAAAATCCAAATAAAGTTATGGAATCTTCTTTAACACTTGTATGAATAAAAAGAGAAACGATTTCTTTTTCAGAAATTTTTTCAAATGTATTAATTGAAATATTTACCAAGTAGCCAACACCATTTACATCAATTATAATTTGTGTTGGCTTTGATGAAATTAATTTACCTGTCAGATAGCCGATCATGTTTATCCTTCTCGTCAAGCTGAACTCGTTTCAGCTTCTGATTTACTTTATAAATATAACCTAAAAGATTCCGAAACGAGCTCGGAATGACCTGTGAGCGTTTAGAATTTTTAATTTTGTATTACGCGTTCCGGATAAGCCTCAATAAATGATTTCCAATCTTTTGTTTTCTTTGTCGGTGTTTTCATTCTGAATGCATGACAAAGTGCTATCGCAAGTGCATCACTTTCATCAACTTTAATTTTTTCTGATTTAATATTAAGTAAAGTCTTAATCATAAATGAAACCTGATCTTTACTCGCAGCTCCTTTACCGACAATAGATTTTTTTACTTCTCGCGGGGAGTATTCACTTGCTGGGATATTATTATGTAATGCACAGAGAATTGAAACTCCGCGTGCATAACCAATCTTCATTGCGGATTGCACATTCTTACCATAAAAAGCAGTTTCGATTGCAAACTCATCCGGCTTATATCGTTTAATAATCTTACTTATTTCACTATAGATAATTTCGAGACGCTGTGGTATTGGTTCATTTGCAGGAAGGTCAATTGATCCGCCGGCAACTCTTACAAAGCTATTATTTAAAAACTTAATAACTCCATATCCTGTAATTCTTGTTCCGGGATCTATACCTAAAATGATCATTTAACTTATTTAATTAATAATGGATAAAAATGTCATTTTGATCCCGATTCTATCGGGAGAGAAATCTGTTTCTAAAATGATGTTAAGATTTCTTAGTCGATGACTCCTTCGAAATGACAGTGACGAACCAATTTGGCATAATTGGTAATATGCACACAGAAATGGACTCAACAAAACGAAAATATTATTCAACAATATCAGCATTGGAGTAAACATTTTGAACATCATCCAAATCTTCAAGTGCTTCGATCATCTTAACAACTTTCTCAGCATCTTCACCTTTAACTTCAATCAAATTTTTTGCAATCCACTGAAGTGAAGCGTTTTCAACAGTAAACTTTTTATCAACCAAAGTTCTTCTTACGTTTTCAAATGATTCAACATTAGTTTGTACTTCAAAATAATCTTCTTCAGCAGTAAGATCATCCGCTCCGGCATCTAAAACTATTTCCATCACATCATCTTCTTTTTTACCTTCTGCAGGAAGAGTTATGATACCTTTTCTATCAAACATCCACGCAACAGAACCGGTTTCACCCATACTCCCGCCATTCTTACTGAATAGATGTCTTACTTCCGCAACAGTTCTGTTCTTATTATCTGTTGCTACTTCAACAAGAATTGCAATACCGGCAGGTCCGTATCCTTCATAAGTTAATTCGTGATAAGTTACACCTTCAAGTTCACCAGTAGCTTTTTTAATAGCGCGTTCGATATTATCTAAGGGCATATTTTGAGCCTTAGCATTATCAACAGCTAAGCGCAATCTCGGGTTTCCGGCAACATCGCCGCCGCCTCTTGCTGCAATCGTAATTTCCTTAATAAGTTTTGTAAATATCTTTCCCCTCTTAGAGTCAAGGACAGCCTTTTTTCTTTTAATAGTTGCCCATTTTGAATGTCCGGACATTACACACTCTCCTGAATTTCGTTTTCGTTAATCTTTAAATCTTTTAGTCTAAGTTGGGGATATGTTCTTCCATCCCGAACTGTTTTATCTATTGTATAAACAATATCCACTTTTGAATTTTTATTTACAAGTAAATCTAAATGCTCACGCATATTAAAACCGATTGAATCAAAAATTTTATCATTACCGTTTTGTTTGAAGCAAGCAACTAAGTGATTGTTGCCAACAAGTCTTGGTGAACTATACAGATCAACTCCTTCTGAAAGAAAGACAGGTCTCATATTCAAAGGACCAAATGGTGCAAACTGATCAAGTATTCTTAAAAATTTTGGAGTAATTTCGGAAAGCTTAATCTTAGCGTCTATCTGTATTTCTGGAAAGAGATCTTCCTCATTAATTGTTTCTCTGACAACCTGATTAAATTTTTCTTTAAACTCTTGTAGCTTATCAAGTTCAACAGCTAATCCGGCGGCTGCCTGATGCCCGCCAAAATGGATCAACATATCTTCACATTTTTGCAGTGCTTCATAAATATTAAAATTTGTAATGCTTCTTGCAGATCCTTTTGCAATTCCATCGACAGTAGTTAGCATAATTGTAGGTCGATAATATTTTTCTACTAATCGCGATGCCACAATCCCAATCACACCCGGGTGCCACTCTTCCTGATGAAGAACTATAGCCAATTCATTTTCAAGATCAATAGAATTTTCTACAAGTTGTAAAGCACTATCAAAAGTGTCGACATCAATTTTTCTTCTCTCGTAATTTTCTGTTTCAAGTACTTTAGCTAATCTTAATGCTTCTTCTTTACTGTTTGTAATAAGCAGTTCAACAGCTCTTTCAGCATTACCTAATCTGCCCACAGCATTAATTCTTGGCGCAATTGTAAAAACAACTTGACCCGAATTTAAATTACCGGGATGAAGGCTGCTGATTTCAATCAAAGCAAGAATACCCGGCCTTGGATTGGAATTAATATTATCGAGACCTTCTTTAACTAGAATTCTGTTCTCATCAATAAGTGGTACGATATCAGCAGCACCTGCAAGTGCAACAAGATCCAAATACTTAAATGGCATTTCTCCTTTGCCAATCTTTTCGGAAATACCTTGTGCTAATTTAAATGCAACTCCTGCACCGGAAAGATAATTGAAAGGGTATTGACAGTTGGGTTTTAATGGATCCAAAACAGCCAAGGCATCTGGAATTTCATCTTTGGGCTGATGATGATCACAGATGATAACATCCATTCCTAATTGTTTTGCATAAGCAGTTTCTTCAATTGCCGTAATGCCGCAGTCAACACTAATAAGAAGAGAGGCATTTTTTAAGGATTTGATAGCATCAATTCCTTCTTTAGATAATCCGTATCCTTCAGTTAATCTTTTGGGGATATAGAAACTAACATTGGCACCTAACTCTTTAAGGAACATAAAGAGAAGTGCCGTTGCACAAGTGCCATCTACGTCATAATCACCATAAATGCAAATGGGTTCGTTCTCCGTAATTGCGTGGATTACCCTTTTGGCGGCAGCTTCCATACCGTTCATTAGATAAGGATCATGTAAGGATTCAATGGATGGGCGAAAAAAATATTTTGCTTGAGAAAATGTTTTTATATCTCTAAGTACAAGTAATTTTGATAAAACCTCTGAGATGTTTAGTGATTCAGCCAGAGATATTATGGTGGCTTGGTCTTCAGCTTCTCTGATTTTCCAACGTTTATGTAGCATAAAAGAGTTGATTAATGTTTTATAAGAACAAATCTAATAACTAAAACCTGTAAGCCGAATTTTGTAACCCCGATACAATCGGGACGGCAATTATTTGTCTTGTTGCGCTGTTACCAACGCACTCTAGCGGTCTACCCGAAAATCCAGCTTGCAATTAAGCATTAGTTCAGAGCGAACAACTCTGTTCCGTAATTAAACGGAAAGACTTTCTTACTTGACCTTGCTTCAGGTGTGGTTTGCCTGGCTCCCAATATTACTATTGAGACGGTGAGCTCTTACCTCGCCTTTTCACCCTTATCCCAATCAAGATTGGGACGGTATATTTTCTGTGGCACTTTCAGTTACTCCAATAAATTGAAATACCCGGGTGTTACCCGGCACCTTGTTCTGTGAAGTTCGGACTTTCCTCCCCCCGATAAAACGGGAAGCAATTGCCCGGTTTTAGTTATTAGATTATTCTTTAAAATAGAATTGACCACAAAAGTCAATTCAGCCAATTACGATGTAAAAATATTTTTATAAGATATAAACACTAAGTAAATCAGTGAGGTGGAATATAACAAAATTAGATATGTAAGTCAGCAGATATTTTTAATAAATCACCCAGCTTTTATTTCATCTGCTATTTCTTGAGAAACCAATATTCTGCCGCAATATTCACAAGTAAAAATTTTATTGTTCCGTCTGATTTCCAATTGTCTTTGTGATGGTACTATGTTGTGGCATCCTGAACAAGCCGATCGTTTTATCGTTGAAACTGCTTTGCCCTTTTTTGCTTTTCGAATTCTCATATAAACTGACAAATCAGGCTTTTTAACCTGATCTTCAATTTTTTTTCTTTCACTTTGAAGCTTTGCTTCTTCTTTTTCATTTGCTTTAATAATTTCTTTTAAGTCAGCCTCTTTTTCTTTTAGTTCTTTTTCAAGTTCATCAAGCTGGGGTTTTACTTCTTCAATTTGGTCAGTTAGACTTTTACTTAGATCAGCAAGAGCATCGTTTTCCGCTTCAAGTTTGGATATTTGTTCTTCGGAATGATCAATCTCTTTTGTTAGCGCATCATATTCTTTATTGTTTCGAACCTGATAAAGTTGAGCCTTAAATTTTTTCTGACTCTCTCTAAGTTTCTCAATCTCTTCTTCATTCTGTGCTCTTTTTTCCACAGAATCCTTTTGTTCAGTTTCTTTATTTTTTGTTTCCTCACTTAACTCGTTAATACGGTTCTCGAGCGATCTAACCATATTAGGAAGATCACCGCGAAGTTCTTCAAGTTCATCAAGTTGATCATCAACAAGTTGTAGTTGGTACAGTACTTTTAATCTATTATACAATTTTTTCTGGCTCCTTATTTATTATAAAAAACTATTGGGTTTGTTGAACCCGAATACTTATAAACTTTTGTTTTATCGGTTAAAAATTTTTCAATTCTGTTTTTTATCTCATCCAAAACAGGAATTTCCGTTTCATAATGACCAGCATCAACAAAAAGAATCTCATTTTCTGCATCTTGGAATGTATGATATTTTATATCGGCAGTTACAAATGCATCAGCATTGTTATGTATTGCGGTTTCAATTAGATCACTTCCTGATCCGCCGCAAACAGCTACCTTTTTTATTTTAGATTTTGAACCACGAGAATATCTTAAATTTTTTATGCGTAATGATTTTGAAACGTGATCTAAAAATAGTTTCTCTGATAATTCTTTTGGCAATTCACCTATCACACCCATTCCATAATTAACATTTTCATTAGCTAACGGATAAACATCATAAGCAACTTCTTCGTATGGATGAACTTTTTTCATTTCAGTAATTATTTTTTTCAAATCAAAAGAATTCACTAAAACTTCTATTTTTATTTCTTCAACGCTTTCAATTTTTCCTTTTACTCCAACCTTTGGATTTGATTTTTCTGATCCCTTAAACGTTCCGGTTCCTAAGGTTCTGAAACTGCAATTTGTGTACTCGCCAATTATTCCTGCACCTGCGCTATACATTGCCTCGGCAACTTTTTCTGCGTGTGTGGTTGGAACAAATACAACAAGTTTATTTTGATTTGATGAAAGGTTAAGTAGGAATTTTTGATTTGTTAGTTTGAGTTTATTTGCGAGTTGAAAACTCACACCATCTTTTGTAAAATCTAAATTGGTGTGTGCCGAGTAAAGTGTAATATCTTTTTTAATAAGCTTTTCTATTATTCTTGATTTCTTATCTTTTTCAGTATCAAGTTTTTTTAACGATCGAAAGAGCAGAGGGTGATGGCTGATTATCAGGTTACAGTTTCTACGGTTTGCCTCATCAACAACATTTTCATCAACATTTAAACAAAGTAAAATGTTTTTAACTTCTCGGCGTAATGATCCTACTTGTAAACCTACGTTGTCTTTTTCCCAAGCGATGGATTTCGGTGCCCAGTCTTCAATTATTTTAATAATCTTATCACATCTCATAAATAGCAAAAAAAATGCACCCTTTTATCGTTTGGGTGCATTCTTATAAACTTTTGGTCTTCGCATTTTGACTGTTCGGGTCATTTTTTGCAAGAAACTTTAACTTTTTCGGATTTAATCTTCTCATATTTAATGCATAAATATAAATCTATTCAGGAAAATAAACAATTATTGTTTGCTTTAAATCAAAGCTCAACCCAATTGCCGTCTTCGCGAATCAGATCAATAAGCTCATCAACTGCATTTTTTGCGGGAATGTTGCGGCGAACAATATTTTTTTCACGATATAAAGTAATTTTATCAACACCTGACCCAACATAACCGTAATCTGCATCTGCCATTTCGCCGGGTCCGTTTACAATACAACCCATTATTGCAATTTTTACACCCTTAAGATGTTCTGTTCGTTTGCGAATCATTTCTGTAGTTTCCTGCAAATTAAACAAAGTTCTACCACAAGATGGGCAAGCTATGTACTCTGTTTTTGATATTCTTTGACGTGCTGCTTGTAAGATGTTGAACAAAAGTCTATTTAATACTTTTTCTTTTGTCTCTGATTTTTTAAAAAACCTTTTAACATAGGTTCCGGTCTTTTCTTCTTCACTTTTTAATTCTTTTATATTTAACCAACCGCCATCGCCAAATCCATCAATCAACAAGGCACCAAAATCTGTTGATGAATAAAGCTGTAGATCCTCAAAAGTTATGTTTGAATAATTTCTTTTTAGAATTACTGGATTATCAATTCCATTTTCAAGCAATTCAAAAAATACTCTACGTTGTTCAGACATTCCATGTAAGTTTTCAGTTTCTAAAATCAGGACAACAGTTTTATCTTTTTTAATTTTGTCGAAAAGATTATCAGAAAAATCATCAATGCTAATTGTAATAAAATTTAATTCGTTGGATTTTTTTGTTCCCACTATAAATTTTTTTGCTGTAAAGATTGGATAACTATTGTAATTGTTTTCTAAATCTTTCCAAACTTCAAAATCATAAATGGCTTTTAATCCATTGGGACAATCAAACGAGAGAATATTTTTTCCAAGATAAATTAAATCGGCAGCAGTATCTGAAAGATTCCACTTGTCACTTGACTCATCGTAAGTGTAGCCAATATCAATTAAATCTTTTTGGGATGATATTTTTCGATTACTGTAATCCGCAACAACTCTCGGTACATTACTTCCGCCTATGAATAAAACTTCAAAAGATTTTCTTCTGTTATAGACAAAAGGATCGATTGGTGATTTATCAATCTTTTTTATTGCCTTATGATTTTCTCTTCCTTTGTATCGATTAGCTATAGCAATTGCAACGGGTGCTTCAAATTCTGGATCTTCTGTTAACGAAACACGAATTGTATCGCCAATTCCATCTTCAAGTAATGCACCAATTCCAAGTGCTGATTTTATTCTTCCATCTTCGCCTCCGCCAGCTTCTGTTACTCCAAGATGAAGCGGATAATTCATTCCTTCTGCTTCCATTTTATTAATCAATAATCTGTAGGCTTGTACCATAACTTGCGGATTACTTGCCTTCATTGATAAGACAATGCTATGATAATTTTCATCCTCACAAATTCTTAAAAACTCTAATGCAGATTCAACCATTCCAAGTGGTGTATCGCCATAACGGCTCATAATTCTATCTGAAAGTGAACCATGATTTGTACCGATTCGCATTGCAGTTCCGTATTCTTTACAAATCTTTACAAGCGGAGTAAATCGTGCTCTGATTCTATCCAACTCTTCCTGATATTCAGAATCGCTGTATTCTATCAAATCAAATTTTTTCTTATCAACATAATTGCCCGGATTAACGCGCACCTTTTCAACAATTCGTGCCGCCATCTCTGCAGCATTTGGAGTGAAGTGAATATCTGCAATTAGCGGAGCATTATATCCGCGTGCCCTCAATTCTTTTTTTATGACTTCAAGATTTTTTGCCTCGTTAATACTTGGTGCAGTTATTCGCACATACTCACAACCAGCTTCAACCATTCTGATAGTTTGTTCAACGGTGGCAATTGTGTTCATTGTATCTGTTGTTGTCATCGATTGAATGCGAATTGGATTATTTCCGCCAAGAGGAATATTGCCAATAAAAACTTCTCTTGTTTTATAACGCGAGTATTGTGTTAAGCTGTTGCAGTATTTTTTTAAATCAGAAAAAATTTGTGTCATAAAAACTTTAATTCTATTAATTTCGGAACACCGATTAATAATTTCAAAATTTTGATCCCTTAATATTGTACGTTCTTCTAAAATCAAAAATCGTTGTTCAATATTCTTAAATCATTTTGATTTTTATCTATTATTCAACCCTAAAACAAATATAAAAATAATTCACTCCAGACCGAAAGTCTTAAATTCCTGAATCTTAATCTTATTATATTTCGGATATGCGAATCCCTGAATCGAAAATAGAAGAAATACGAAACTCTATCAGTATAGTTGATGTGATTTCTGAATATGTGCAATTAAGAAAACGTGGAAAAAATTATATTGGTTTGTGCCCATTCCATACTGAAAAAACCCCATCTTTTACCGTAACAGAAGAGAAACAAATTTTTCATTGCTTTGGCTGTCACGCCGGTGGAAATGTTTTTAAGTTTTTAATGGATTA
>JAVHOU010000152.1:0-13096 GCA_036170275.1 Ignavibacteriaceae bacterium | reverse complement strand
GCACCGGCTGAAGTTTTAGCAACCGTTTCATTTATTGGTGCCGAGTTATGTTTTGTAATGATTACTCCATCAACACCGCTGCAATCCGCACTGCGCAATATTGCACCAACATTATGTGTATCCTGTATTGAATCTAAAATTAAAATAAGAGGAAAAGCCTCACGTTCAACATTTACAAATTTATCGTGATGCGCATCCTTATTGTCATTTCGACCAACGGGAGAAATCTTTGGAGAGTGAATATTTTCAGATTTCTCACTCGAGGACTCGTTCGAAATGACAATTTTACTAGAGGAAGTTTTTGCTCTATGAATAGCTGATTCAATTATTTCCTGAAGTGAATAAAATTTTTGTTCAGATTTAGAGGCAGCAACACCTTGAGCAATTTTATTTTGTGTTATCTGTCTGAATTTTTCAAATGGAACCTGATTAACTTTTATTCCTTTTTTCTTTGCTGCAATACGAATCGAATCAATGATGTTACCTTCCTGCCCGAACAAAATGTAAACCTGAGAAATTTCTTCATCAGAATTAAGTCCTTCTAAAACCGGCTTCCTCCCGATGATAAGATTCACTTGCTGAATTCCTTTGAATAAGTGAATTTTTCTTTATCAATCTCGAATGTGCAGAATTTGCTGTTATTCTTTTTCTCCGGTAAAAATTCTTTTACCAGTTCAATTTCTTTTTTATAGATATTAAAATTAACCAGTGCGCTGCTGATGCTTCCATCCTGCTTGAAAACATTAATAGTATATTCACCAAATAAATCTTCAAAATCAATTTCAATAGTTACAGGCTGGACTTTTGCTAAATAATCGTTTATAGCAGTTAAGCCGAGTAAACTTATATCAATTATTTTTTTCTCTTTGCGAGATTGCGCGGTAATTTTATAATTAAGGAAAGAAAATATTTTCATCGTTTCAACGCAAAATCTGTATTTCTGTTTTCTGTTTATTCCATCTTTATGGAAATAAATTTTGCAATTAAATTCAATTTCGCTTTTCTTTTTTGCTGGAGAAGATTTTTTAAGCTTGTCTATAGTTTTTTCCCGTGCTTTGGGAATTTGTGGAATGTCTTTTGGTTTTTTTAATGCCATTAACTTTTAACTTAATTAGATAGAAATGGTTATTAAACTGATTCAACATTAATAAATTTCGGAACAAATACTTCCATTGTCATTTCGATCCCGATCTTGCCTGTCGAGTGTGTTGCAGAAGTCAAATCGGTGTCATTTCGACCGGAGGGAGAAATCTTTTCGTGGTATAATTGAAAGATTTCTCAGTCGAAGACTCCTTCGAAATGACTCCTCCAGTTTACAGAAGGAACTAAAATTATGATTTCGTTAAAAGTGGATATTATGATATTACTTTTTCCCGATAATTAATTTTAGTTTTTCAAAATCATCAATCCTAATTAATTGCTGTTCACCGTTTGAAAGATTCTTTACATTTAATTCGCCGCGCTTATATTCATCACCACCAACAAATACGACGAACTTTGCATTGTATTTATTAGCTTCACGCATTTGTGCTTTAACGCTTCTGTTTAGATAATCATAATCGCAGGATATTTTATCTTTTCTTAAATCCGATACAATCCTTATAATTGAAAGTTCAAGATCAAGTTTAAGTTCAAGTTGTTCTTCAGATTTTGAATCTACACGAATAAAATAAATATCGATAGAATCATTTGGGATATTTAATGACTTTTCATTTTCACAAGCGAGAAGAATGCGTTCCATTCCTGCTGCAAAGCCAACACCGGGAGTTGGTTTACCGCCAAGTTCTTCAACAAGTAAATCATATCTTCCACCGCCGCACAAAGCACTTTGTGAACCAACACTTTCACTTACAATTTCAAAAGTAGTTAATGTGTAATAGTCCAATCCGCGTACAAGTGCTGGATCAACTTCAAATGGAATAGAAACTTTTGCTAAATAACTTTTCACAATATCAAAATCATTTTTACTTTGCTCATCAAGATGATCTATTAACAACGGTGCATTTTTCATTATCTGCTGATCAACTTCAATCTTGCTATCGAAAATTCTTAAGATGTTTGTATCAAATCTTTTCCTGCTCTCTTCGGATAGATTATTTTTTTTATCCTTTAGAAAATCGCGCAGAACATTTTTATAATTCTCTCTTACTTCCGGAATTCCCAAAGAATTAATCTTTACAACTAAATTTTTCAAGCCAAGATTTTTTAGGATATGGAACGCAACCTGAATCATCTCAGCATCAAGCAGCGGTGAAGTGCTTCCTAAAGCTTCAGCACCAAACTGATAGAATTGTCTTAGTCTTCCGGCTTGCGGTCTTTCCTGCCTGAACATTGGTCCAATATAATAAAGTTTATTTAACGATTGCTGCGCACCAAGTGATTGTTCAATAAATGAACGAACAACTCCAGCAGTATTTTCGGGTCGTAATGTTATACTCGTTTCACTTCTATCTTTAAAAGTGTACATCTCTTTGCTAACGATATCGGTTTCTTCGCCAATACCGCGTGCAAACAATGCTGTCTCTTCAAAAATGGGAGTACGAATTTCTTTGTAGTTAAATAATTGGAATGTATCTCTTAAAAGTTTTTCAAGATACTGCCACTTAGAAATTTCTGAAGGTAAAATATCTTTTGTTCCGGCAATTGCTTTGATCATTTATTTGTATCTGATACGATTGTCACACTGAGCAAAGTCGAAGTGTGATTGTTTGTTGAATAAAAGGTAAGGTCATCTTTCGTCCCTCGACTACGCTCGGGACGACGGCTCAAGATGACAAATACATTACAATTCTAAAAAGTGTTCCTCTTCATCACTAAAAAGTTGAACAATCTCCTCAGCGTTTTGCGCTTCTGTAAGACGATGTCTAAAATCATCTTTGTTCATTAACCGGGAAATTCTGCTTAGCAATTTTATATGTGTACTGATAAGATTATCTTTTCCTACAAGAAGGAAAACAAGCTGAACAGGGTTTCCATCAAGAGACTGATAATCAATTCCTTCTTTTATTTTACCAAATGCACCAATAATTTCTTTTACAGCATTTGTTTTTCCGTGAGGAATTGCAAATCCTTTTCCAACTCCAGTTGACATAACTTTTTCACGATCAAGAACAGCGGATCTAACTTTTTCAATATCTTCAACACGCGGATCATTTTTAAAGAGATCAATTAACTCATTAATTACTTCTTCTTTTGTTTCACCTTTAAGTTCAGGGATAATAAATTCTGGTTTTAGTAGTTCACTTACTTTCATTTTTTTCAGATTGGATTAATAACATTATAAAATAAATTCGATTATCTGGCAGGCAATTTAACAATCACTGGATAGTTTTACAATTAGAATGTGAGATATAATAGATATAATGTAAGGCACAGTTAAAAACCTTGAAGGTTTCATTCCAAGATTTTTAAGATTAACTAATTCATCATTGCAGTTAATCTAACAAACGCATTCTTTGCAAGTTCATAATTAGGATTAAATTTTAAAGCATCAGAATAATACTTTAGAGCTGTATACCAATCACCTTTCTTTTCATAAATTCTTCCAAGATTGTAATATGGAAAATGCCGTGGTTCATAATCCTCAGCTTCAATTGCTTTTTGAAGCCAGTAAATTGCTTCATCGTATCTGCCCAGATTAATTAAGTATGATCCTATATCGTTGTATGGATTTCCATAATCAGGATCGAGATCGATTGCGATTTTGCATTCATCAATAGCTTCTTCAAATTTACCATTAAGACTAAATGCCCATCCCAAAAAAGTATGAGCTTTTGGTGTAGGATAAAATCTGATTGATTTTTTATAAGCTTCTATCGCTTCCTTGATATTTCCGCTCATATGAAACTTATAAGCTTTATTAAAATATTCTGTAGCTAAATCTATTTTTTCTTTGTTAATCATTTCTTTAATTAAATAGTGTTTTCAAATCACATACATAAATAAACAAAACGAAGTGAAAATTCAATTTTATAAATCAGTTCGTGATAAAACTCATAAGTCTTTCCCAATTATCGATATTTGATCGAAAAATATTAGCGTGCTTTTGTTAAAGGGAACCATTATTAAAAACATTTGGTTATGTATTTATATTCAAAAAAAAGGATTAACAGTATGAAAGAAGGTCCGGTAAGATTAGCAGAATTTGAAGAGGATGATCACAATCATTTTCTAAGTTCGATTGAAACTCCAATTCGCAGTGATGCTTTTGAAATTGATGATGATTTAAAGATTGAATTAATTGAAAAAAAGTTTAAAGAAATTATGGAAGTGCTGGGACTCGATCTAACTGATGACAGCTTAAAAGATACTCCACGCAGAGTTGCAAAGATGTATGTTAAAGAAACTTTCAGTGGATTAAATCCACAAAACAAGCCGGCAGTTACATTATTTGATAACAAATATAAATTTAGCGAGATGCTTGTTGAGAGAAATGTTTCCGTTTACTCATTGTGCGAACATCATTTTGTTCCAATAATTGGTAAAGCACACATAGCATATTTCTCAAGTGGAAAAGTTGTTGGATTATCCAAGATTAACAGAATGGTTCAGTACTTTTCTAAACGACCACAAGTGCAGGAAAGATTAACTGTACAAATTGCAAATGAACTTAAAACAATGCTTCAAACCGAAGATGTTGCAGTGATTATTGATGCAGATCATTTATGTGTTGCATCACGTGGAGTGCAGGATGTAAACAGCTCAACCGTTTCATCCAGTTATCACGGAAAATTTTTAAATCACAATGTTCGTGAAGAATTTTTAAGATACGTTTATGATGGGAAGAGATAGCTATATTGTGAAAAACTGATTGACGAACGAAGAATAGAATCTTAAATAATATCTGATTAATGATTCGTTGAAATAGATAAATAAAAAGCCGCTCAAAAAAATATTCGAGCGGCTTTATCAATTTATTGTCTTACTTGGGAGTTAAGGCAATAAGAATTTCAATTCTTGATATTTACTTTAGAAGTACCATTTTTTTTGTTTGAATAAATTTATCTTCTTTTAATTGATAAATATATACACCACTCGATAACCCTTTGACATTAATGCCATCATTAAAATCTACCGAGTAATTCCCCTCATTTTTATATTCATTAACTAGAACAGCCACTTCTCTTCCAAGTAAATCATATATTTTTAGAGTTACATAACCGCTATACGGAATTGTAAAATTAATTTCTGTACTTGGATTAAATGGATTGGGGTAATTTTGTGATAAACTAAAGACTAAGGGATTAATGATATCGTTAGCAATTCCAGTAACAATCAAATTTGCTTTACTGATTGCATCATTTAAAAGCGCCTTTGTGTATTTAGGATTATGTACACCACCGCTTTCGTCACCTTCCGCAAATGCAAGATTAAATTGTGCTTCTTGAAGCATGTGAATTTTAACTGAATCGCTACTACCCGTCAAAAAGCTTTCTGCATCAGCAACTTTTAACTTGGCTGTAGAATCCAATTTAGCATATTCGTTCTGCA
Source organism: Ignavibacteriaceae bacterium (assembly GCA_036170275.1). Classification (GTDB taxonomy): domain Bacteria; phylum Bacteroidota; class Ignavibacteria; order Ignavibacteriales; family Ignavibacteriaceae; genus IGN3. The sequence continues at coordinate 7,606 of JAVHOU010000152.1, read as the reverse complement.
TACTTTTAACATTTACTCGAACGACATCTGCATTCATATATGAATGACACGTTGTACAAGATGCAACATGTGGTGCATCTCCATTCCCAGCTCCGTCGCCGTGGTCAGACATATCTCCAGCTATAGCGCCCATACTCCAACCTGTCCATTCCGGATGGTTTTCTGGATGATGGCTCTTGTCCCCGCCATTTACAATGACCTGCCAAGTATGTCCGTGCGTCATGTATTGATTAAAATGATGTTCTCCCGGCCAAGTAGTAATATCTTCAGCCATATGACAATTAACGCAAGTCGCTCCCGGCATTGTCTTTTGATCCTGAACACCCATTCCACCCGTGCCTTGTATAATATTATAGCTTAAATGATCTGTAGCTGGAAAACGCAGATTGCCGTGGCATTGTCCGCAAAGTTCATCAGAACTGCTCATAGGAACATGTTTTTTCGTGGCAGAATTGTAATATGAAAGTTCTCCATTATGCGGGTCATGACAAGAAACACAATCTACATTTGGCCATTCAGTAGTATTCTTACCAACTGTATTTGCAGTAAATTTCCCATCAGTAGTTGTGAAGAAATAATTTAAAGCATCTACCTCACTCATTCCACCGTTGGTTTCAACTGCGGTTGGAGCATGACATCCAATGCAATTTTCAGGATCGGAACCATTAATTAAATCATCCGGAGTCTGTCCTACACGAGCTTCGCTCAGCTCAACTGCTGCGTCATCCTGTGTGTTACTATGTTTGCTAAATTTCCATCCGTCTTCGTCAAGATGATTAGTCCCTTTCCAATTACCGGCAGTAGTCGGATTTTGTGCAGCCCACTTAGACCACTCATAATAATTACCTCCCAAAAATGAATCATCCGTAAGTTGATTTGCGGGATGCAGACTCCCATGGCATTGACCGCAAAGCTCGTGAGGTAAGTTAACTGGTTTTTCAATACCTTGTTTGCCTGTTACGGGATTTATATAATGGGAATCAAAGAAAGCTAGTTTTAAGCTTGGCATACTAGTCGCTGTTGTGTCATAATCATGGCATGTTTGGCAGTTAATGTTCGGCCATTCAGATTGATGTTGATTAACTGTACCTGGATAGAAATCCCCTATGTCATAAGGTTTGCCGCTTGATGACACCCCATTCTCTGTGGCAGTAGTATAAAAGTAACCCAATGCCTCTGCTTCAGTCATTCCGCCGTTAGCCTGAACTGACTTTGGACAATGGCAAGAAATACAGTCTTCATCCGCTATCTGCTCAGCCGGGGAATGTCCAATATCGCCAGCAAGTTCAGGTGCATTTTTTTGTGAATTAGCGTGATTGGTTAGAAGCCAGGTAGTATAATTATTATCTACTCCACCTGAATGGCACAAAGCACAACGATTTTGTGAAAAAAGTAATCCAGGAATGAAAAGACAACAACAGAATAAAAACAAATAAAAACGTCTCATAGTAATTCCTTATATAAAGTTTATAAAATTATTATTTAAAATAGTTTTGAAATAGTACTCGTCTGTTTCTAAGTCATCGCCTCCTTTAAAATTTTAATTGTTTATTCTTAAAGTTTTGCTAGTCGAAAGTAATGCTTGTTGCAGCTCGTCATTACTGACTGGCTTTAAAGCATAATAATGAACGCCGAGTTGGCTGATCTCTCTCCCAAGTTCTAAGCCTTCATCGGATGTAATAAAAATAATTCCCAAATCGTTATTTATATCTTTTAATGATCTGATGATTCGTGCAGAATTAGGTTTAAGAAAATCATCATCAAGAATTACAAAGGACGGATAGATTTTATGAACTGCGGAATGTACATCCAATGGATCAGTCGAAGATGAGTCTGTATATATTTCATTCTCAAGCTGTAAGCTGATCCTTTTGATTTCCTTGATTAAATCCGGGTCATTAGATAGAAGTAACATTTTCATATTATCGATAATAGCAATTTTTATACCAGTGAAACAGTATTTTGTTTTATGGGCGATCAAAGATTGCCGCTTAAAAATAATTTGATTATGAGGCTATTATTGATGATTACATTTGAATCTTATTAGTCATATAAATTTTTATTTTCTTTTACTGTCATACTATTGTCCCAGTGGGACTTTGATGAGATAGTATTAATGTTGTCAATCACCATTTAAATAATCTTTTACCCTGATCTCATTTTCAATATTTCAATCGTTAAGTCAAATCAACTTTCATAGTCGTTCATTAATTCACTCTATTTATATACTTTTAGCCTGAAAATATTTTAACGTTTCCTAAACAAGGTCTTACATGATAAATTTTGAAGTCAGATCCCTTTCTTTAAATATGCAGCAAAACAAATGCTTCGCTCGGTAAGAATAAAATTTATATTTCTATCTACTTTATTTATTACGATAAGTGTTGGGATTCCAATGCTCTATTTAATTAATCAGTTGGATAGAAATTTTGACCAACGTTCCAGAGCATTAATACAAACCAGTTTGGATATGATTCACTACAGTCTGTATCAGGTTATGGAAAAAGGTATGCATGCCGATGTTCAGGAAATTGTTGATGGGATTTCGTTGAATAAAAGCATAAAGTATTTCAGATTATATGATTCGTCCGATAAAATTTTATTTTCTTCCACCAAAAATGAAACAGGAAAAAAATTTTCAGACTTTGATCCTAATCATCCAAAGTTTGAAGAAGATCCTAAATGGGAAATTACATATATAAAAAAGGGCAGGTTTTATACGGCGTCCGAACCTATACGCAATGATAAGTTTTGCCAGAGTTGTCATGGTAATAAAAAGGTAATCGCATACATCGATATTCATACTGATCTTACATCAGCCGAATCACAATTTAGCTCGGGGTTAAATAATATTCTTTATGTTGGAGTTGGAATAATTCTCATACTAATTTTTGGTCTGCTAATAATCTTCAATAATTTCATTAACAAGCCAATCAATAAATTTATTTTTGCACTCGATGAAGTAGAACAAGGGAGTTTATCAATTCAATTAGATGAAAGCAAACCTGACGAATTTGGAAAGTTGAATAGACATTTTAACTCGATGATTAAAAATCTTAATTCATCAAGAAACCGTTTGGAGGAAATGCATCTTGAACAATTGCAGCATACGGATAAGCTTGTAAGTATTGGTGAATTAACTTCTGAAACAGCACACGAGATAAATAACTACGCGGCAATAATAATGTCACGCGTAGATTTTCTTCTGTTAGAACTTCAACAGAAAGAAAATTTAAAATATTATAAGGAAGATTTGATTGTTATTCTGGATCAGATAAAGAACATAAATCTCATCACCGGAAATATTTTAAAACACAGTAAACGAACTATTCAAAAGGATCAATTAGTAGATCTTGTAAAGATTGTTGAAAACTGTATTGCCTTACTTCAACCACTGATTAAAAAAAAACAAGCTCATATTATCAAACATTTTGAAGCTAACCCTTTAGTAATTTATGGTAATGCGATGATGTGGCAGGAAGCATTCACTAATCTCATTCTAAATTCACTCGACTTTATATCGGAAAAGGGAACAATAGAAATAACTACTGAAATTGTAAATGAAAACGACGAAGCTGAAATTTATTTCAGTGATAATGGGACTGGTATCGATCCGGAAAATATAGATCAAATCTTCTCACCTTTCTATACTACAAAGACCAATGAGAAAGGGACTGGGTTAGGTCTTTATATTGTAAAAAAGATTTGCGATAAACACGATGCCAAAATAAAATGCTCTTCTGAATTAAATATTGGTACTAAGTTTTCAATAAAATTTAAAATAAATAGGAAACCCAATGCCTGAAATTTTAATAATAGATGATGAAGAAGAAATGTTAACGAGTTTAAGGAAGATTCTTTCTCATAAACCCGATTATATGCTTACCCTTATTAATAATTCAATTCATGCTCTAGAAATTGTTCAGACAAAATATTTTGACCTGATAATTACTGATTTGAAAATGAAAGATGTTTCTGGGCTTGATATTCTTAGAGCAGCCATAAAAAGTTTTCCGGAATCTAAAGTACTTATAATTTCGGGCTATGGAACAATCGAGGCAAGTGTAGAAGCTATCAAAGATGGTGCTTTCGATTTTTTAGAGAAACCTTTTACTTCAACAAAATTATTTTCCTGTATTGATAACGCTCTTAGTAAAACAGCAAATAATAGAACTGAAATTGATGACGATGGAAACAACCCGCAAAAAGTTGAAGGGATTATTTATAGAAGCAAAAAGATTGATGAATTAATAAAGATTGTGAAAAGAACTGCTTCAGAATCTATGACTATCTTATTAACCGGTGAAAGCGGTACAGGAAAAGAATTATTCGCTCGTGCTATCCATAACTTGAGTCCAAGAAATAAGAATCCCTTTGTCCCTGTTAATTGCGGAACTCTTCCACCAGAACTTTTTGAAAGTGAATTGTTCGGTCACGAGCGCGGTGCATTTACTGGTGCTGTAAAAACTAAACTTGGACTGTTAGAATTTGCAAACTCCGGTACATTTTTCTTCGATGAGATTGGTGATCTAAATCATTCACTTCAAGTAAAATTATTGAGAATGTCAGAAGAAAAAAAGATAAGGAGAGTTGGCGGGCAGAATGAAATCGATATTGATGTTAGGATAATTGCCGCAACAAATAAGAATTTAGAGAAAGAAGTTGCAGCTAAAAGATTTCGTGAAGATCTCTTTTATCGCTTAGACACGATACGAATTAATATTCCACCGCTGCGGGAAAGGCCCGAAGATATAATGCCACTTGTTCATTACTTTATGGAAAAATCGTGCAGACGAGATGATAATCCATTAAAGCGATTTTCAAAAGATGCTGAAGATGCTCTTGAACAATATCCCTGGCCCGGAAATGTAAGGGAATTACAAAATATTATTGGCAGGATTTATTATCTGTGTGCTTCGGAAATTATACGAAAGGAGGATTTACCTTTTCCTATCGCAAATATTCAATCGTCAGCGCAAAATGAATTTATCAAACTGGATTACAAAGAGGCAAAAGATAATATCATTGAAAATTTTGAAATAAATTTTCTTACTTACCACCTTAAGAAAAATAATGGCAATATTTCACAAACTGCGGAATCATGCGGCCTTGACAGGCGTTCAATCCACCGATTGATAAATAAGTATAACATTATTTATAAAGGCAAAGAGTAATCTTGCTTAAAGATTTTATTCCATTATTTAATTATACTTTAATTAAATAACTCACGCCACACATCTATACTTTGAGGATTCTGTTTTATCCCGACGAATCGGGGGAGAAGAATTCAAATTTCGTCAATTTATTCAGCTACCTTGAATGTCTTGAAAAGCGACCTTCAAGGTATTATCAATTTTGTGTGAGGTGAGTTACTAAGAAATACTAAAACTAGTTCTCGATTTTGTACTCGTATAAAAACCCCCAACGCTTCATAGCTTTTTATCCTACTGAACATTTATTGAAATTTTATTAATCACTTTTTTTCTTCTCAACATCTTCATTAAGCTTTTTAAATTCTTTTACTCCGGTTGGATGACCGTAACTGTTCATAATCTTATAGTGAATTAAATATTGTTCTTTAGTGATTTTATTTTGCCAATGCCCGGTTAACATTGCAAATCCTGTTACAAGCAGAAAAATAGACACAACTCCTATTGCAACTACTTTTTTATTTATTCTTTTCCCCTGCGGTAAAATTGATTTTAATTCCAGCGTATTTTTAACAGGACAAGCATCAACACAATTCAAACACGTTGAGCATTCATCTGATATTACCGTTTTTATTTTATCTACTTTTATAAAAGATGAACAAGCTTTGTTGCAGAGTCCGCAATCTATACAGCTTGTTGCATTTCTCTGAATCTTATTTGGACTCAGCAAAGAGAATATTCCAAGCAGCGCACCATACGGACAAAGAAATCTGCACCAAAAACTTCTTATAAAAATTGATAGAACAAATAGAACTCCAATTACAATTAACGCTGTTTGGGAAATATGAGCAAAAAAGTAATACATCTTAACATCCGAAACTTGATTGTATGGACTATCAAGAAAAGATTTTAACGCAAGATTGTTCATTAAAAAAACGACAGAGTAAACTAAAAATCCAAGAAGTAAATATTTTAAACTTCTTAACGGATAATCCAACCACTTTGGCAGTTTTAGTCTTCGTTTAAAAAACTTTTCGCCAAAATCGCCAATAAGCTCCGAGATAAAACCAATCGGACAAAACCAACTGCAAAATGATTTTCCAAATACGAGTGACATCAAAACGATTGATAGGAAAATAAATAATCCTGCTGGGTGAGCCGAGTGAATTTCTCCTGTTGTTATAAAAAGATAAAAACTCATAAAGGAACTGATCGGAAGAAAGCCATCAACTCCCGGCGGGCGTGAGTGAAATGCTGCTGTGCCATTTGTTTCTAAATATTGATTGAATAGATAAAACTCAATCCCAATCCAGATGCAAAGCCCTACAAATAGTGATTGAACAATAAACCTTGTTTTCTGTATCCCTTTTTCATCGTTACGAATTACTTTAGTTCTCGAAACTTTTTTTGGAACCTTAATTATGTCATTTCGATCCCGATTTATCGGAAGAGAAATCTTTTCATCATTTAGCTCTGAAGATTTCTCATTCGAGGACCTGCCTGACGGCAAGGCAGGCTCATTCGAAATGACTTTTCTTAATTCCTCATCAAAATTTTCAGTTAAACTAATTTCTTTTTTGTTACTCATTTCAGATACTATAGTCTTATTATAAACTATTAATATTAAATATTATTAATTTTTTTTAGAGTTTTTTCTTTGAACTTATCTATCGTTTCAGAACTTAACATCTCATAAGCTTTTGTTCTAAGCACACCCCATTTTTCATGAACTGGACAAGGTTTATCGGGAGAACATTCGGGAAATCCAAGTAAACAGCTATTAAAACTATCCAATCCGTCAATCGCATTTACAATGTCAATCAATTTTATTTTGGATGGGTGCTTCGAAAGTTTGAATCCACCCGACTTACCTTTTTTAGATTCTACGATTCCGCTTTCAGTTAAGCTTTGTAAAATTTTTGAAATAAATTCCTTAGGAATGTTCAGCTTATTAGAAATTTCCTCTGCCGGACAAACACAATCAGATTCCGTAGCCGCCATAAAAAGGACTGCCTGTAAACCATACTCACATTTTTTTGAAAAAAATACTGTCATTACATAACCAGATTAAATTGTCTGATTAAAATTAATCGTTCAACAACAAAATATCAAATAATATTTTAGGTTTTATTTTATCATTGTTAAAAGCATTTTGGATTTAACAGTTGCCTTCAATCCGTGAGGCACATTTGGCGGCATTACAATTATTTCACCTTCTTTAACATTGTATGGATTTCCTCCAATCCTTATTTCCATTTCCCCATCAACCATATAAACTACTGCTTCGTAAGGTGATGTGTGTTCTGTTAGTGATTCATCTTTATCAAACGCAAATAGAGTAATATTTCCGTTCGGTTTCTTAATTATTTGCTTGCTTACTATCGAACCATTTTGATAGCCAACTGCATTAATCAGCATTTCTTTATTTATTATTTCAGGCATTTTAATTTTATCCT
>JAVHOU010000151.1:0-2657 GCA_036170275.1 Ignavibacteriaceae bacterium | reverse complement strand
CCTGACATTTCTATTGTGTTTTACATACTGACATTTCTAAAGAGTTATTACAAAAGTTTTTATCAAATCATTTATACAACTTTATAAAAGTATTATCTTTAAATGAATCTAATTTATTCTCACAAACAAGAAAATACTTTTTTCTTTTTTCCTTAATAAGAATTGATTAACAATTATCAAATTAGTCTATTAACATTAAAAACACTTTCTGCAAGATTATTGTTGATGGCACTAACTTTGTCAAAGCGATGCGATTTAATTTATTTTATATTTATTAATAATCATACTAATCAAAAATGAACATATCACACATAGAACACATCGGTATTGCAGTTAAAAACATTGATGAAGCAATTAAGTATTACGAAAGTGTACTCGGATTAAAATGTTACGCTGTTGAAGAAGTTGCGGATCAAAAAGTTAAAACTGCTTTCTTTATGGTCGGAGAAACAAAAATTGAACTGCTGGAATCAACGTCTCCTGATGGACCAATTGGAAAGTTTATTGAAAAGAAAGGCGAAGGAATTCATCATCTTGCATTTGCTGTTGATGGGTTACAAAAATCACTTGATGAAGTAAAATCTAAAAACGTAGTTCTGATCGATGAAAAAGGAAGAGAAGGTGCAGAAGGATTAAACATCGCTTTCCTTGATCCTAAATCTACTTTTGGGGTGTTAACAGAACTTTGCGAAAAACCGGAATAACTGAAAAATGACTGAAAGCATGGATGTATCATTGCATGCATCCATGCTTTCATGCAATCATACCTCTATGAATTCTAAATCGTTATAATTTAGAGTGATCCTCATTAAATCGCTCTAATCGATATTCTAAATCTTTAAACTGATCTCTTCGCACAAGAGATACACAAGCGCGAATACCTTCCAATCTCTCACTTCCTGTAATAGCTAAAGATATAGCACTGATCCCATAATACAAAAGTTCATTAAGTAATTCTTCACCACTGTAACCGGGATAAGAGAAAGTAAAATAAAATCCATCCGCAATAGGTTCATCTTCATCTTTATCGTAAACAGGATTAAAACCATTATCTGTAAAAAGTTTTTTCATTATCTTAGCTTTTTCACCATACTCCTTAACTTCTTCAACAAAATTTAGACTGCCATCATTAGCTGCTTTAAAGATTGCTGCAAGAGCGTATTGTGCAGAGTGAGAAATGCCTGCACTCATTGAATAAATACTTCCATAAATCATTGAATGACCAAATAAATCTTTAGTATAATATTTTTTAAGATTAGGATAACTTCTGTCATAAAGTTCATCAGAAATAATCATCATCCCAATTCTTTGTCCGGCATAACTAAACGCTTTGGAACTTGAAATCGTTAGTAAATAATTGTTTGTGTATCTCGCAACAGTTGGTTGATAAGGAGGTACACCGGGTTTTGACATATCGCGTCTAAAATCCATTGCAAAATATGCAAGATCCTCAATGGGAATAACATCGTATTTATTGCACATATCACCAATAATCTTTAATTCTTTTTCAGTAAAGCAAATCCAGGAAGGATTATTTGGGTTTGAGTAAAGCATACAGGAAATATTTCCCTTGCTTAATATTGATTCAAGTTTATTCTTTAATTTATCTCCGCGATAATTGTAAACATCGAATGATTCTATTTTTTGTCCGAGTACTTTTAATTGCTGTCTATGAACCGGAAAACCAGGATCTATTAAAAGCGATGTATCTTTTTTAGGATCGCATCTATTTAAAGTCATAAATGCAGCGAAGCTTCCCATCATTGAACCACCAGTTGGAATGCAGCCTTCGGGGCTAACATCAATATCCATAAATAGTTTAACAAAACGAGCAGTCTCAATTTTAAGAGGATGGATTCCATAAATATCCGGATAGATTGCCGCAACGCCTTTGCGTAAAGCTTCTATCTCAGCATCTACACCAACTTTAGTTGGCGGTAATCCAGGCACTCCCATTTCCATACGAACAAATTGTTCACCAGTTGCCTTTTCTATTTCATCAATTAATTTTTTTATCTCACGTATAGATGCGCGCCCAGGACTATCGAGTTTACTATCCTTAACTTTTTGATTAACTATTTGATAATTTATGGGAGTGTTTATGTTTGTAAGAATCATTTACGCACCAATTAGAAATTTATTAGAAAACCTTTGTACAAAATTAAGTAGCATTGCTTGGGTAAACAAATTAAAAAATTTGAATTGGGACCCACCTCATTATAAATTAATATTACTTTGAGGTCGTTTCCTAAGACCTTGTATAAAACTGGAACAATTAAAGAATTTAATTTTGACCAGGATTCAAAAAAGTGAGGTTAAGAATATTGATTTTCCAAAGTAATAAAGTTCAGATTGATTCAAAATTTTATGTTATGTCTCAATTTTTTAGTTATTTTGCTTTTCGAAATTGAAAAACATTTCAAATTAGACTAACAGATTGGCTTAATTTATGAACAAACAAGTCGACTAATAATATCATATCAGGTATTTTACACTAAATCATAAAGGACAATATGCACAATACATTATTAAAAAAGATTAATGACAAATCAGCCGTAATTGGAATAATTGGGCTTGGTTATGTAGGACTTCCATTAGCATTGGAATATGCATTAAAGGGATTTAAAACAATTGGTTTTGATGTTGATGAGAGAAAA
>JAVHOU010000150.1:0-13499 GCA_036170275.1 Ignavibacteriaceae bacterium | reverse complement strand
TCAACCTTCAGAATTTCTGTAACAACATAATTACTATTCCCACGCCATGGAATTGCATTCAGATATTCTTTATACCTAAGCTCAACAAACTTGCCGCTGTATCTTTCAAGAACTTGAGCGATACTGTCATTAGTAATACTGAATTCAAATTCATTACTTTGCATTGCGTTTGGTGTTGGCGTTTTAAATCCTTGTTGGATTATTCTTCCTTCCCAAGTTTTGAAAACATAACCTTTCTTAACCACAAAGTTTAAGTCCCCGGCTTTTACACCTTCACCAAAAACAAAGTAATATCTCCACCAAAAAACTATGGCAAGAATTAATATTAAAATCGGTATTCCGATCTTTAAAAACTTTTTCATTTTAATACTCTGATTTGTTGATGACAATATTAAAACAATCAAATATTATTACAAAATATTTCTATGAGAAAATTATCTTTAAGGTGAACTCTAAGATTACATAAATCAAATCCTTTTACTAACTTTGAAATAACATTAACAATCATTTTTACTCAATGAAAAATCTGTTTTTTTTATTTATAATTTTAATTTCCTTTTCACAAACTGCTTTTGCACAAACAAAGATTAATGCTGAAACAGATTCCACTTCGATGGAAATATTTTTAATTGATGCTTACGTAAAACAAGAACCACCTTACATTTTTATATTATCGTTTTATACGAGCAGTGTCTGTATTAGTAATGTAATTATTGATGGGAAATATGAATATGTAGTTTCAAACGGATTGAGTGAAGCTCATTCCTCAAAAATTGATATAACTGGTTTAAAGTTTTTAGATAAGAATGTGAACTTTGTGATTGAAACAATAGACTCGCTGGGTAATAAAAATATTTCTGAAGAATTTGAATTTGATTTGCCGTTCGAACCAATAATTAGTGAAGGTTCAAGTATCTGGACTTTGTGTTTATTTGCCGGATCAGTTTTTCTGCTTCCAACCCCGGGTTATGTTATTGCAAACGGGAATCATTATTACAGTTTAACAAAAGAAATTCCAATTGTTTCTTTCCGAGCAAAAAGAGGAAACTATCCTTCAAGTTATTTTTCATTTGAATACACTTATATTTTTAATGCAGTCAATCGAAACTTTGCACGTTTTGGTTACAAACGAATTTTCCCGATTGATTATATTGAATATATTTCACCAGGAATTACTGCTTACACTAATTTTGCTGGACAGAATGGTTTTAGTCCAGAAGTATCCGTCGGTTGGTTTACTTTATTTGATACATTCACTTTTTACACACGCTATCGTTATAATTTTAAACCCGGAGATTCAAACTCAAACTTCCACGAGATAAATTTCGGACTTTACACTCGCTTTTTCTCTCTTTATTTATAAAGCATTGATTTCGATGAAATGGAATGATTCTTCATTTTCTTATGTTACTTTAAAGAAATCAAAAAATTATATCTATGAAATTATTCTCACTTATATTTTTTACATTAGTCAATATTTCCATATTCGCCCAAACTGGAAATCTCGCAGGAAAAGTGACAGATAAAAATGGAACGATACCTTCGGTTAATGTTTTTATTTTAGATACAAATCTTGGTGTTGGCGCTGATGAAAAGGGTAATTACAAATTAACCGGCATTCCACAAGGTAATTATGAAGTTAGATTTAGTGCTGTCGGCTATGCAACCAAAGTTGCGAACGTAATTATCCTACCAAATAAAACCACAGAACTCAACATAACACTTAGCGAAGCAGTTATTGAAATTCAATCAGTTGAAGTAACCGGAATGAAAGTTCAACAGCAAAACGACACTCGCACAAGCTTAATAGATTTGAATCCACACAACGCAAAAATTTTACCTGGCGCAGCAGAAGATGTTTTACGTACACTTCAATCCTTGCCCGGTGTATTAGCTCCAAATGATTTTTCTTCCCAGCTTGTTGTTCGCGGAAGTGGTCCCGATCAAAATTTAATTATTATGGATGATGTTGAAATTTTTAATCCATACAGACTTTACGGTGTTGTTAGTATGTTCAATCCTGATGCGGTTTCGGATGTTAATTTAATCTCTGGTGGATTTCCTGTTAAGTACGGTGATAGACTTTCTGCTGTGCTTGATGTAACCAATCGTGAAGGTGATAAAACTAAATATCTTAAAGGCAATATTAACGCCTCCATTGTTGATGCAAACATTGTGCTTGAAGGAAAAAATCCATTTAACATTAAAGGAAGTTGGTTATTCAATACTCGCAGGACTTATTACGATCTTATTATCGAACCATTTGTAAAAAAGGCTGGATTGGTTGATGAAAATACTTCATTCCCAAACTTTTATGATTTCCAGACTAAACTTGTGCTCGGTCCGTTTAATGGACATAAATTTTTGCTGAATTCCATTATCTCTCGTGATGGTGTTGACATAGTTAGTGGAAAGGAACGAAACACTCCTGATAGCATCGGCGTTTACAATATCACAAGAAATGATATTTTATCTTTAGCATGGCATTATGCGCCATCAAAAAATTATTTGAATAAAGTGATTGTATCTTGGTATAAAAATAATGGTGCAACAGATTTCGATTCGCAGATCCTTGATCCATCTTTGAATCGGAGTAGTTTTGAAAACGCAATTCCCGACACCATCAAACCTTACCTGCTTGGCTTTAAATTCAATGGTAATTTTGATTACCGAAAAGTAACGATTGATGATAAGTTTACTTATTTGTGGGATGAGAATATTTTTGAAGCCGGTGCAGGTGTTGATTTTATGGAGACAACTTTGAACTTTAAATTTCAACTTGATCCTGCACTAAAAGCTATCTTTGCTTCCAATCCACAATTTAGAGCTGTATTTAGCAATTTGAAGGATATAAAAATTTATAATCGTTACAGAGCTTATGCCCAAAATAATTTTAAGGTGGTAAGAAATCTTTTCATCAATCCGGGTTTAAGGTTTGATTATTACGAATTGCTTGATAAAGCATACTTAGCACCAAGAATTTCTTTTTCCTATGCAATAGATGAGATAACAACTTTGCGCGGAGCGTGGGGAATTTATTATCAATCACCAGGTTATGAAAAACTTCGTGATCAAAATATACTTTTTGATCTCGCTGATGTGTATACAAAACCGCTTAATGCGGAAAAATCAATTCATTATGTCATCGGAATTGAACGATGGCTTACTAATGAATGGAGTTTGAAATTTGAATCTTACTATAAAAATTTTACTGATCTAATCATACAAAAAAAAGTTAATGGAACTGCATTCCTAACGGAACTGATTCCCGGAAGAGATCCGCATTTTGCAGATAGCTGGACGAAACCGGTTTCTATCAGAAGCGATTCATTAACACAAATTCCTGTTAACAATTCCTATGGCGGAGCTTACGGTTTTGAATTTTTCTTATCTAAAAGAAATATTATGAATAATAGCAAACTTAGCGGATGGATTTCTTATGCACTTGCTTATACAAACAGATTTGAAGATGGGACAAAATATCCATTCAGATTTGATCAGACACATACATTAAACGTTGTTTTAAATTATGATTTTACAGATTGGTTTAATGTTGGATTGCGATGGCAATACGGTTCCGGTTTTCCATATAGTGAACCAATTGGTGTAAAGCCGCGAATAATTTTGGCTGATCAAAATGGGGATGGGGTTCCTGAAACTCCCGTTATCGCAACACGTAAAAATTTTAATGATCCCAATAGTGCTGGTGAGGTTATTTACGATATCGATTATGGAGATCAGAAATTAAATGCTCGAAAACCAGCTTATCATAGGCTGGACGTAAGGATTAATTTCATTACCAATTTCTGGAATCTTGATTGGATCTTTTATCTGGATGTCGTGAATGTTTATAATAGAAAAAATGTAGTTAACTACGATTACTTTGTCAACACAGATTTAACTCTTGGAAGGGAACAGAACAATATGTTTCCAATATTACCGACTTTAGGTATCAGCGTTAAATTTTAACAGGTTTATTAGTAAATTTCTTCACAAAAATTTGTAAATAATTTGCGAGCTTAAATGAAAAGATCAATTGTACTATGGATAATAGCGTTTGTGCTTACATTACTAACTGCAGCTTACCAAAGAATGACCGGTCCTACTTATCCAATGTCAGGTGAAACTATTTTTAATAGTGAAACTATAAAATATTCTTTGGATAGAAGTCATGGCGGGGAAGGCGATCATGTTATTAAAATTAAAATTAATGATGAAAAAGTACTTGGATCAATTGATTGGAAACGTTATAAAACAAACGACGATTGGCATCTTGTGGAAATGAAAAATGAAAATGGATATCTTGCAGGAAATCTTCCTCATCAACCAAAATCCGGGAAATTGATTTACAGAATTAATCTAACTAATGGTGTTGATCAGATAACCATTCCGCAAAATGAACCTGTGGTAATTAGATTTAAAGGCGATGTTCCACTCTTCATCATTATTCCCCATGTAATATTAATTTTTATGGCAATGCTTTTTTCTACAAGAACAGGTCTTGAATTCTTTAGCAAAGAACCGAACTATAAAAAACTTGCATATTGGACTTTTGGATTTTTAATACTTGGCGGAATGATCTTCGGTCCCATTATGCAGAAATATGCTTTTGATGCTTTATGGACTGGTATACCATTTGGAATTGATTTGACCGACAACAAGACTTTGATTGCATTAATAGGTTGGATTATTGCACTAATCGCATTAAAAAAATCTGCTAAACCGCAAAGATGGATTGTGTTTGCTTCAATTCTTATGTTCGTTATATATCTAATTCCACATAGCGTACTTGGTTCAGAGTTAGATTACAACAAGATGGATAATCAAAAAAGTAAAATTGAAAAAAGTTTGCCATAGGTTTATTGATGAAAGAAACTGAAGAACAAATATTTACTGTAAGTGAAATTACCAAATCAATAAAGTTTATTCTTGAATCAACTTTTGAGAAGGTGAGTATCGAAGGAGAAATTTCCAACTTTAAAGCTCACAGTTCCGGTCATTGGTATTTTAATCTTAAGGATGAAGGCGCAGTAATTAATTGCACAATGTGGAAAGGCATAAACAATTATGTTTTCTTTTCTCCTGAAGATGGGATGAAAGTAATTGTAACTGGACGCATAACGGTTTATCCACCGCGCGGCAGTTATCAAATTGATGTCCGTTCAATGAAACCAGCAGGAGTTGGTGAACTTCAGGCAGCTTTTGAGAGATTGAAGCAAAAACTTTTTAAAGAAGGTTTGTTTGATGAACAGTACAAAAAAGAAATTCCATCTTTCCCCAAAAAGATAGGATTAGTTACTGCTGCTGAAGGTGCTGCGGTTAAGGATATGCTATCGGTCGCTGAGCGTAGATTTCCGTTGGTAGAGTTATTTATTGTGCCTACAAAAGTTCAAGGTGCTGGCGCTGCAGAAAATATTGTTGAAAGTATCCGCAAATTGAATTTATTAAAAGATATTGATGTTATAATTTTGGCTCGCGGCGGCGGTTCGATTGAAGACCTTTGGGCATTTAATGAAGAGATTGTTGCAAGAGCAATATTCAAATCTAGAATCCCAATAATTAGCGGTGTTGGGCACGAGGTTGATTTTACAATTGCAGATTTTATTGCTGATCTTAGAGCCCCAACTCCATCCGTAGCAATGGAACTTGCAACTCCTGATATGGAAGAATTAAAAAGTTTTATTAAAGATGCTTATTCGTTAAGTTGTGATATAATTGAAAGAACTTTAAATAAATATCGATCTGAAATTGAAGATCAAATTACTTCTTATGCGTTTAGATATCCATTGGAAAAAATAAGAAAGTACTCTCAGTTAATTGATATGACCTCATTCAAAATGTTAAATGAGATTGATAAGAAAATAATAAACGTGAGAAATAAAATAGCTTTACTTGCAAAATCAATTGAAATTAATGATCTGGATAAAGTTTTAAAAAAAGGTTTTACACTGATTAAACAGAATTCAAAGTTTATACCACGTAAGAAAAATTTTGATTTGAAATTCCCGGCAATAATAAAATTTTATGATGGAGAAATTGAAATAAAATGAGCAAAAAAAAATCTACGGAAAGCTTTGAAGATAAACTTGCAAGGTTAGAAGAAATTACTGCCTCTTTAGAGAATATTGAGATAGGACTGGAAGAATCAATACAACTTTTTGAAGAAGGTGTAAAACTTTCTAAAGAGTGCTTAACGGTTTTAGAAAAAGCGGAACTTAAGGTTACTGTTTTAAAAAAAGATCTAGATGAAAAAAATATTTTAGAAGAAGATTAAACACTGAATTATAATGGAGTCGATTAATGACTGAGTCTGAAAAATATCCTGTGCTGTCTAAAGTAAATTATCCTTCTGATATTAAGCAGATGGATGTTACTGAGTTGAAAGGATTGTGCAAGGATATTAGAGAATATTTAGTTGACACAATTTCCGAAATTGGCGGACACTTTGGTGGCGGATTAGGTGCAGTTGAATTAACAGTTGCAATTCATAAGGTATTTAATACTCCTTATGATCTTGTTGTTTGGGATACAGGACATCAGGCATATCCTCATAAAATTTTAACAGGTAGAAAAGAAGCATTAAAAAAAATCAGAAGATTAAATGGAATAAGTGGATTTTTAAAAAGGACTGAGAGTGAATATGATGCTTTTGGTGCGGGGCATGCCACTACTTCTATTTCTGCAGCACTTGGCATGGCTGTTGCAAGAGATCTTAACAATGAACCCAACAGAAAAGTAATCGCAATCATTGGTGATGGCGCTATGACCGGAGGAATGGCGTATGAAGCTATGAATAACTCCGGTGTTTTAAAATCAGATTTAATTGTTGTACTTAACGATAACAACATGTCTATTGCACCAAACGTTTGGCAAATTTCAAATTACTTTACTGAAATGATATCTCATCCTGAATACAATAAGTTTAAAGGACAAATTTGGGACTTAACAGGGAAGCTTGACAATTTTGGTGACAGGTTAAGAAAAATTGCTGCGCGTCTTGAAACCGGTATCAAGGCAGTTGTTACGCCGGGAATGTTATTTGAAGCATTAGGTTTTAGATATTTTGGTCCTGTTAACGGACACAATCTTCATCAGCTTATTAAAATTTTTGAACAGACAAAACAATTCAAAGGTCCAATTCTAATTCATGCGCTTACAGAAAAAGGGAAAGGATACAAACCTGCAGAAAATGATGTTCGAAGGCTGCACGCTTCAACACCATTTGATAAAGTGACCGGAGAGGCAATAAAAAAAGGTGGCAGCTCTCCATCATTTACAAAAATATTTGGCGAAGCCTTGGTTGAAATTGTAAAAAATAATCCGAAAGTTATTGGCATTACTGGCGCAATGCCGGATGGAACGGGATTGGATATTTTACAGAAAAACTTTCCTAAAAATTATTTTGATGTTGGAATTGCTGAAGAACATGGTATTACATTTGCCGCAGGATTGGCTACACAAGGAATCATTCCTGTTGTGGCAATTTATTCAACATTTCTGCAAAGAGGATTTGATCAAATCATTCATGATATTGCTTTACAAAAATTACATGTTGTTTTTGTTTTAGATAGAGCAGGATTGGTTGGTGCTGATGGACCAACTCATCACGGTGCTTTTGATATTTCATATCTACGTTTGATTCCTGGCATGGTAGTCATGGCTCCAAAGGACGAGGCTGAATTGCGTGATATGCTTTATACTGCGGTTGAATATAAAAATGGACCCATAGCTTTAAGATATCCAAGAGGTTCGGCTCTTGGTGTAGAACTAAAACCTGGATTTAGATTAATTGAAGTTGGCAAGGCTGAAAAATTATTTACAGGCGAAGATGTTGCTTTACTTGCAATTGGATCAATGGTAGATTATTCTTTAAAAGCTGAAACTAAATTAAAAGAGCAAGGAATAACTTGTGAAGTTGTTAACATGCGTTTTGCAAAACCCCTTGATACGCAGATGCTAGATGAAATTGCTGGAAAGTTTCAAAAAATAATTACTTTAGAAGAGAATACATTAATAGGTGGATTTGGAAGTGCGGTTGCGGAATATTTTATTAGTAAAAATTATAAAAACGATTTAGAATTAATTGGTTTACCTGATAAATTTATTGATCACGGTACTCAGGAAGAGTTGCACCATTTACTTGGAATTGATCCAGATGGAATTGTTGAAAGAGTTCAAAATTTCATTCAAAAATCTAAAATCAAACATGAGGTTTCAATCTGATGGAGAAAAGTAAGATAGGAGTTATCGGACTCGGCGGCGTTGCTCAGTTAGTTCATCTTCCAAACCTTGCAAAATTGCCAAATGCTGAACTAACGGCTGTTTCGGAGATTAATAAAAGCAGACTTCAGATGATTGCCGACAAATTTAATGTGAAAGAAAGATATTCCAACTATTTAGAGATGTTGGAAAAAAGTGATATAGAAGCCGTGATAGTTGCAACACCAACCAGCACTCATAAAGAGATTGCCATTGAATGTCTTGCTGCCGGCAAAGATATACTTATAGAAAAACCACTTGCAAGGTCCTATCAGGAAGCAAAGCAAATCGTTGATGCCGCTAAAAAGTTTAAAAAAAAATTAATGGTTGGCATGAATCTGAGATTCAGACCTGATACTATGCTTTTAAGAAGTTTTATAAACTCAAACGAAATAGGAGAACCATTTTATATTAAAGGCGGTTGGATCAGGAAACAAAGCAGCAATGAAAAATGGTTTACAAAGAAAGAAGAATCCGGTGGTGGTGTTATAATTGATCTTGGAATTCATATTTTAGATTTAGCATTATGGCTTTTAGGTTATCCTGAAATTTCATCTGTATCCACTCAGAATTTTTTTCATAATACAAAAAGCGTTGAAGACACTTCAATAAGTTGTGTTAAATGTAAAAACTCTGCTGTAATTAATATGGAAGTTAGTTGGTCACTGCCTGTAGAAAAAGATTATTTTTTCCTTGATGTTTTTGGAACGAAGGGAAGTTTCTCTTCAAATCCGTTTAGATTGTATAAGAAAGTCGAAAATGATTACATTAATTTAACACCAACTCAGTCCGATAACCCATCGGTTTTATTTAAAAAATCTTATCTTAACGAATTAAAAAGTTTCGTCGGTGCGATAAAAGGATTGAATCCTGTTTTTTCTCCCGGTGAACAAGCAATGCAGAGGATGAAAATCATTGAAGCGATGTATGAATCTGTTGATAAGAAACACGAAATAAAACTATAATCAAAATGAAAAAAATTCTTTTAGTCGATGATGAACGGGACATAGTTGAGTTTCTAAAATATAATCTTGAACAGGAAAATTTCGAAGTAATTGTTGGATACGATGGAGAAGAAGCTCTTGCTAAGTTAGTCGGAAATCCTGATTTGATTATACTTGATATTATGATGCCAAAGCTTGATGGATTTGAAACTTGTAAACGAATTCGTGAGATGAAAAATTTTAAAAATACTCCCATTATTTTTCTTACGGCTAAAATAGGTGAAGCAAACGAAATTAAAGGACTAGAACTTGGTGCGAGTGATTATATTCAAAAACCGATATCTCCCAAAAAATTAATTGCTCGGGTAAAATCAAACCTTAGAAAAATAGATGGTGCATCATCTCTTAAAGCAGGACCAATAAAAATTACTTATGGTCCTATCAATATAGATAAAGAAAAATATGAGGTTTTTATCGATGGGGAGAAAAAAGTTTTTCCTCGTAAAGAATTTGAAGTCTTGTATTTTCTCACAAACAAACCGGGCAGAGTTTTTGGCAGGGAAGTTTTATTGAAAGAAGTTTGGGGTTCCGATGTTTACGTTGTTGATAGGACTGTTGATGTTCACGTGCGTAAAATAAGGGAAAAGTTAGGCAGGCATGCGGATATGATTGAAACCGTAAAAGGTGTAGGGTACAGATTAAAAAGTGTGGACTAATTTTAAATCCAATATTTTTTCTGCTTCAGTTTATTTCAGAGAATTTATTCTTTTCCAGATTCTTGTTGTTGTAATTATTTTTTTACTGATTAAAAACCTCTCTATAATTATCCCATTAATTTTATTACTCTTTGCTCTTGAAGTTATTACACTAAATTTTATCGGGTTAAGAAGACGCAAAGAAATTAATGAAATTAAAAATATTATTTCTTCTATCCGGCAAAATAAATATCAATCCCCGGATGAAATAGTTTTATCAAAAAATTTATCCGAATTGGGGAATGAAATAAAGGAAATGTTTGAAAAAACGAAAAACGATATTGATTCGCTTGAACGATTGCAAAAAGTGAGAAGTCAGTTTTTAGCAAATGTCTCTCACGAACTGCGCACTCCGATTTTTGCAATACAAGGATTCTTAGAAACTTTACTTAATGGTGCAATAGATGATCCAAAAGTAAATAAACATTTTTTACAAAAGGCTAATCATCACACAGTAAATCTAAACAATCTTCTTAATGATCTTATCGACATTTCAATGATTGAATCCGGTGAGATGCGAATGAGTTTTCGCTATTTTGAGATCAATGAATTCATTAATAGCATTGTTAGTGAATTTAACCAGATGGCTGTTGAAAAAAATATTAAATTGAATTACAACCCTGTTAAGGATGGATTAAAAGTGTTCGGGGATAGAGATAAAATAAAACAAGTTTTTGTTAATCTTCTTCAGAACGCAATTAAATACACCGATGTAGGAAGTATTGCAATCGTAATTGAAGAAGAAAAAAAATTTGTAAACATTATTATTAAGGATACAGGTATTGGAATACCCGAGGCAGATATTGATCGGATTTTTGAACGATTTTATAGAGTAGATAAAGCACGCTCGCGGGCAGTTGGCGGCACGGGGTTAGGATTAGCAATTGTAAAACATATTATAGAGGCGCATAATTCAAGTATTGCAGTTACCAGCAAATTAGGGGAGGGAAGCCAATTTGCTTTCAAATTGAAGAAATGAGATAAATTTTCCGTAAAAATTAGCTGTCAAAAAGTTTGACATAAAACCTTTGTTTCATTAACTTTACCGCCTGAATTTAGAAATTATGAGGAAAAAATGATAGCAGTTGTTGATATTTTAGGACAACAATTTAAAGTTACCGAAAATACAAAGTACTACGTACCACGCTTGGAACAAGAACCCGAATCAGAAGTAACTTTTGATCAGGTTCTATTATTAAGCGATGGTAATGAAACAAAAATTGGCAGTCCGGTTGTTAAAGGTGCAAAAGTAACTGCAAAAATTCTCTCTCACTTAAAAGATGATAAAGTTTTAGTCTTTAAGAAAAAAAGAAGAAAAGGTTACAGAAAACTTAACGGACACAGACAGCAATTAACAAGAATTGAAGTTACTCAGATAGGATAAAGGAGAATTAATTATGGCACATAAAAAAGGTCAAGGTTCAACACGTAACGGAAGAGATAGTAATGCACAACGTCTTGGTGTTAAAAAATTTGGCGGTGAAAACGTTCTTGCCGGTAATATATTAATCAGACAAAGAGGAACAAAATTTCATCCCGGCACTAACGTAAAAAAAGGCGGTGATGATACCTTATTTGCAGTTGCTGATGGCAAAGTAAAGTTCGAAACAAAACGCGGTGACAGACAAATTGTAAGTGTTAATCCAGTAAACTAAAACTTTAGTTAAATATTTAAAATAAAAAAACCCGACTCAGAAATGAATCGGGTTTTTTATATCCTTCGAGGTTACAATTAAGAACCTCGAAGGTTACTTTGTTTTTACTCTTATAATTACTTCAAAAAAATCATCTTCTTTACTGAAGTATAATCACCCGCTCTCAACTGATAGAAATACACTCCGCTTGGCTGTGCTTCTGCATTGAACTCTGTTTCATATTTTCCTGCTTGTTTGTATTCGTTAACGAGAGTTGCTACTTCTCTTCCAAGTATATCATAAACTATTAATGTTGCCTGACTGCCAACCGGCAACTGCCAACTGATTATAGTACTTGGGTTAAATGGATTAGGATAATTCTGTTTAAGCCGATACTCTGTGGGCAGGTTGCTCGATATTTGTTCAACGCTGGTAACAAGACCACCGCATTGATACCAGAATCCAACCTCATTGATATACGCTGAATTGCTCACCACACCAATGAGCGGTTGACCCGCCGTCCCAATGATGCGTTGCGCGTTGCCGGTGATGACTGCACATCCGTTGCCAAAGACACTGTGCGACACGGTGTGCTGACCTGATGCACTCTGGACTAAGAAGAAAATCAGGGAAAGAATAATCCCCAATGAAAAAGCTTTATGATGATGTCTCATTTGTTTACCCTCCTCACTTTACCTTTTGCTCATCTTTCATCTTCTCTTGCTCAGCTTTCATCTGCTCCTCCATACGATGGTGTTCTTCATAGTCTATCCCCAGGGTCTCCGCTACGCCAAGTTCCTTGGGATGGATATACTTCCCTCGCTCTACACCCGTTTTTTCCACCTCGACTTGAATCCGATGGGCTTCGGCAAACGCATCATGACGGATGCCAGTAACCTGATAGGAGACTTCCATTCCGGGGTTGCCACCAGCGATCTTGAAGCGATTACTGGAGATTTTTTGAGCGATATATAGATTGGGACCCGGCTGCCCAACGGCTGTGAGCTGATAGCGGAAATCTTTGTTGAGAGCTTCAAAATATGTTGGCAGTTCAACCCAGGCTTCGCCATTGGCATCGGTGATAACATTGCCATTGTAGATATTCATCATATCCGGCGATTCCACAAAACTATGATACAGATATTTGTTTGCCGGATCCAGCGGATGGTCAATCTTAAACGAACCTGCGCTTTTAGAGAGCGTGCCGATGACATTAACGTTGCCATCGAAGTAGCCGGCGTAGCTACTTGGGTCGCCCCCGCTACTCGTGTGGCCATACACGCCGATGCCGCTGCTGGTGAGGCCATACACGCCGTCGCCGTAGCGGCTGTTGCCAATCACGCCGACGAGGCTGCCGCCAAGTTCTCCGTAGTTGCCGCTGCTGCTGTTGAGGCCAGACACGCCGATGCCGCTGCTGCTGATGCCAAACACGCCGGCGTTGCTGGTGCTGATGCCACACACGCCGTAGGTGCTGCTGCTGTTGCCATACACGCCGTAGTCGCTGCTGCCAAGGTATCCGTAGTTACCGCTACTGATATGGTAGCCAAACACGCCGTAGGTGCTGCTGCCAAGGTATCCGAAGTTGCCGCTACTGCTATTGTTGCCATACACGCCTAAGCCGCTGCCGCCAAGGTATCCGAAGTTGCCGCTACTGCTATCGGTGCCATACACGCCGAAGCCGCTGTTGCTGTTGCCATACACGCCGTAGCCGCCGCCGACGCTGCTGGAGCCATACAAGCCGCTGCCGCCGCTACCGGTACCGCTGTTTATAGAGGAAATAATTGCACCATTTGAGTTGCCGCTGAGTGAAAGAGGAACACCCACATTCAGTGTAACATCACCTGATGTTCCACCACCTGTCAAGCCAGTACCAGCATTCACTGCCGTGATGTCGCCGCCTCCGCCGC
>JAVHOU010000149.1:15260-42383 GCA_036170275.1 Ignavibacteriaceae bacterium | reverse complement strand
ACTGAGAAATCTTTCAATTATACCACGAAAAGATTTCTCCCTCCGGTCGAAATGACACCGATTTGACTTCTGCAACACACTCTACCGGGCAGATAGGCTTTAATTAATAGAGGAGCGATAAGAAAATAATTAAAAGATTACTTCAGTAAAATCATCATCAATCACAAGTATTTTAGCAATTGTTTTTTGTATAAACTTTCTTTGCTATGATTTTTATTCGCCCAAGAATCTGACTTAGTGCAACAAGTAATCAGCAATTTTACTTGTACCATTCTCAATTTTCAATTTAAATTTAGTTCGGAGAAAATTCTCATCAGAAAATATTTGGTCTACCAAAGCTGGAAGCTTTGCAATCTTTTTCTCATAAATGCCAAGTTTATTCTCAACAAGGAATTCAACATTCCCTTTTTCCTGTTCCCAGATATAACTATTGACAATTGGAATTTTGTTAGAAATTAGTATCTCCATTACTGTTGAAGCACCGCACTTTGTAATAACAGCATTGGAAATGTTAATCAGTTCAGAGATAGTATTCGTAAAACCGAATACTTTAATAAAACTGTAATTATTCTTTTCTTTCAATCTGACGACATTATTATAAAGCTCTTTATTATTTCCGCAAACAAATACAATTTTAAAATTTATCGGCTCTTTGCACAGACTTTTCAATATTAAAATACCTTTTGGAATCCCATCTCCACCCCCAAGTATTAATAGAATTTTCTCTGATTGAAAACCCAATTCTCTTTTGTAATCCTGAATTTGTTCAGCACTTGGTGAAATTGAAAACTTTTCTTGTAAGGGAAAAGGAAGTACTTTTATTTTTGAAGGATCAATTCTCTTACTAACACATTTTGTCTTCAACTTTTCACTAAATAAAATAAAATTTTGTTCCTTATTAAGAATCCAGAGAGGATGAGCCGTGAAAGGATCAGTTACAACTGTAAAAACGGGGATACTTAACTTTTTCTTTCGCAGAATATGATAGGTTGGTTCAATCATAAAGAAATGAAAAATTATAATCTTATCCGGTCTTTCTTCTTCAATCTTTTGTTCAAGTTGCCGAACTACAAAACCACTAACCAGCCATGAAGAAATAATTGAAACAAGTTTTATTTTATGAATCGCGTATATTAGTTCATAAAGCCATATTGCTTTGCTCTGCAATATTCTATAACCATCAACAACAATTAGTTTTGCAATCTTTTGACTACTCTCAAAGCCATCATACAAAACAGTTTCTACTTCATCACTTTTATATTTTTCAAAGTATTCAGCGATCGATCTTGCCGGTGCTAGATGCCCGCCGCCTGTCTTTAGATAAAGAAACAGAAATTTCTTTTTAGATGTATTCATTTTGCACTAACGCATCACAATAGATTTATCTTTAGAGATAGCTCCGTTTGTTAAGTATTCAATAATTTTGTGTGTACCAAGCTTTCTTGCTTTTAGAAATCCAGACCAAGCTGCTTCAGCCAGTCTTCCTTTTTCCAACATTTCAAATAACCATTGATGTGTATACTCAGGATTCTCCTGTTTAATTCCAGACTGAATATCGTACAACCATTTTGCATTAAATTTTTCCTGGGAACCAATTGACGGTGCCATTATAATAGGAATTCCCAGCGCGCAATAGAAAGATATTTCACTTGGCTTAGTCCATAATATATCCGTTGTAGCAAGAATCTGATTCATTTTTTGGAAATAGAGATCTAATGAGTCTTCATATATTATTTCAATTTTTGAATTATCGTCAGTTATCATTTTTTTTATATAAATGAAATAATCTCTTACATCAGGTCTTATTCCAGCTATTAATACCAGCTTAACTTCATCATTAAGTATTTTCTCTTTTAGACTATGAGCAATTTTGGCTCCGATTTCTTTTTGAGCACCTGCACCGCCGACAGCGTAAGTAATTGTAAGTTTTCTATCACTTTCAGGAAGACAATTATTTTCTCCCAAATAATGTTTTACAGTTAGTTCGTACCTCTGCCAAAAATTAGAATTGGGATCTAGTTTCTTCAACCTTACAGAAAGATTTTTTTTAAGAATTGATAAATCGCTATCGCCGGTAAGCTCGGTAGGAAGTGGAAATCCGGTAATGATAATTCTTTCATCCGGAACACCGTATGCTTTTAACCTTTGCGCAGCTTTACCGCAAGGTGCAAAGTAAACTATTCTGCTTTCCCGTGGTTCCTTAGCCACCCAGGCGCGATTCAAATCAGCATCACAGATGATGCAGAATATACTGTTAGTTGCTTTCAAATCAGCCGCAATAGCAGATGCATAAAATGAAGTAACAACCGGCAATTCTTTTGTACTGATAATATTCAACATATCATCACATAATCCTTTGTCAATATTGGATCGCAGAAGATCAACTTGAAATGTTGAATTGGACAAATCTCTAATTGGATAAAAGGAAGGTATCTTTACAAAAGTATCAAGTAAATTAAAAAACGAACTGCCTACAACGGGAATGCTTTTAGCGCGAGACATGAATTCATAAGCGCCTAATACTCTTTTCCATAAAATTTCTTCATTCTTAGATGTGGTTTCATTTTCTCCCATAGTAAAGATATTATCTTCAGCAATATTTTTTAATGGATATACTGCACGCTGATGGCCGTATCCCATATTTGCAGTAACAATCCATGCTTTCATAAATTCAATCTTTTACAATTTGTAAATCATTTGGTTTATATTGTAACAAAGTTATTATTCATTTCAAAAAGGTTTTATGCAGACTCCTTTAACCCTTTAGCTCCACTTGCAAACAATCTAATTGTTCTAAGAAAATACAAACCAAAAATTCTATAAACTAAAAGAGACTTCTGAAAAATTAAAAATGTCATTCCCGTGGAAACGGAAATCCATTGAATATGAAATAGATTCTCGCTTTCGCGAAAATGACAGTCAATTCGAAATCTATTTTTCAGAAGTCTCTAAAAGGGATATTTTTCAAAATTGCTTGCTACTCGTTTAAATCGCGAAAATAGATTACAATATTAATTTGTTATAAGATTTATTTTTTTTACTTAGTTTACTTATGATATTTAAAAGGTTATTTATGAAGAAATATTATTTAAACCCAAAATATTATTCAATTCTTATTTTATTGTATTCATCAATTTGCTTTTCTCAAACTGCAAATGATTCACCTATACCCAAAAATAGTAGGCAGATGATATTAGTGCTGATCGATTCAATAACATCTACCAATGGCAATCTTACATACTTTGAAAGATTGGATGATAAGAGCACCTGGGTTCAGATCAGTAATAGAATTCCTATTGTCATTGGTAGAAACGGTCTTGGATGGGGAAGAGGATTAAATTCTATAAATTCGTCTAAGCTACCGATGAAAACTGAAGGGGATGGAAGAAGCCCAGCAGGAGTATTTGAATTAAGCTCTGCTTTTGGTTACGCAAGTGCAGAAGAAATGAAAGGGTTGAAAATTTCTTACATCCCAATTACAGAGATGCTTGAATGTATCGATGATACTAAATCTAATCACTATAATCAGATACTTCTCCGAAACAAAATTGAAGAAGTAGATTGGCAATCATCAGAGAAAATGTTTTTTGCTGATATTTGGTACGAACAAGGTGTTATTATCGACCAAAACACAAATCCAGTTGTTAACGGAGCAGGTTCTTGTATTTTTCTACATAATTGGTCTCTTCCTAATGAAACCACCGCTGGTTGTACTGAAATGGAACCGGCAAATATGAAAAAAATAATTTATTGGCTGGACTCTTCTGCTAATCCGGTTCTTGTTCAACTAACAAAACAGCTTTATAATGAGTATCAACAAACCTGGGAGTTGCCTGAGAAACAATAAAGAAATGAATGGTCAATTCCATCTATTATTAGTTGATTAATAATAGGTTTTATAGACAATAAAAATCCCTGATACCGAAACACTTGAATGTGATTTAACAAAAGGTCTGGGGGGAAACCTTTGCTTTTGGTTAGCAGGTGGAATAAGAACGATCGCGCCCAACGTGGATGTGTGAACTGAAAAAGATTTTAAAATTACAAAATTAACTTTGTTATTGTTTTAGTATCCATATAAAATCCCGATTCATCGGAAAAAGAAAATCATAAAATTTATTGTTGAATGTAATTTTTTTAGTACGCCCGGCAGGATTCTCCCATGGGGATGGCTTTGCCAGAACCTGCAAACTTTGATTGAGAGGTTTTTATAAATTCTTAATTGTTAATTATACATTATGCATTGTACATTGAAATGAAGTACGCCCGGCAGGATTTGAACCTGCAACCTTTGGAACCGGAATCCAACATTCTATCCAGTTGAACTACGGGCGCATTAAGCAATTACTAAATATTTACCCGCCTTAAATATAGTAAATACAGTAAGAGTATGTAAATCTATTTTTTGTGAATGACTAATCTTAAAAATATTTACACAATCAAAGATTTGCCAAAAAACTTTTGTTAGATTTAATTTTTTACGTAAAGATTATCGTTTAACATAAGTTTGAACCAGGTGGTGATTTATTCCTTGCATATAAGCAGGATTTAGTAATATTTTAGTGTTGTTATTAGAACCTATCTTTAAAGAAGGCTACTATTTTTAAATTAATATAAAAGAATGGACTTGATCCTTGAGACAGGTACCAGCAAATAATAATCAGTATTCATATCTCATCGCCGGAAACGGCAAACTCTCAAAACATTTTCAGCATTACTTTTCCTTATTAGGGATATCCTTTAAAGTCTGGACACGACAACTGACAATATCCTTTGATTCATTGGCTCAATATGCGGAAAGTATTTTGATACTGATCAAGGATGATGAGATTGAAAATTTTTTGCAGCGATTTAAAACAAAAACTTTAGAACCAAAAAACTGGATTCACTGTTCCGGTATGTTATCTATTCCTTTAGCAGAAAGTGCTCACCCTTTAATGACTTTTACCGATGAACTTTACGATCTTGAAAAATATGAATCAATAACTTTTATTACAGAAAAAGGAAGAAAAAATTTTAACGAGCTATTTCCGGAGTTAAAGAATCCTAACTACAAAATCGAATCAAGCGAGAAAACTCTTTACCACGCATTTTGTGTTCTTAGCGGCAATTTTACAACGATGATTTGGCAATTTTTTTTTGATTATTTAAAATCAAAGAATATCCCTGAGTCAGCAGCATACTTATATTTAACCACAATTGCCGACAATTTAAAAAATAACTCAGCACCATTAACAGGACCTATTCAGCGAAATGATAAAAACACAATACAAAAACATCTCGAAAGTTTAAATGGTCATCCGCTTAAAAACATTTACATTTCCTTTTTAGAAACATATGATAAAATGATTAAGGAGAAGATGCTTGAAAACGATAAGTGAGTTCAGAATCAGTAAAGAAAACAATAAGCCAATTTCATTAGTCACTTGCTATGATTATTGGTCAGCCGTAATAATTAATGATACAGACATTGATGCAGTTTTAGTTGGTGATAGTGCAGCTATGGTTATGCACGGATTTAGTACTACAGTTAATGCAGATGTTGAAATGATGTCTTATCATCTTGCAGCAGTAAAAAGAGGACTAACTGATAAACTACTAATTGCTGATATGCCTTTTCTTGCGCACAGGAAAGGTGATCAGTATGCAATAGAGGTTGTTGATAAATTTGTTAAGCTGGGGGCTAATGCAGTTAAAATTGAAGGCGCCGGTACAAATATTAAAACGATAAAAAACATTGTAGATTCCGGAGTGCCGGTAATGGGTCACATCGGGCTTACACCTCAATCTGTAAACAGCCTTGGTGGTTTTATATTGCAGGGGAAAAATAATGAAGCCGCTAAACAACTTATCGAAGATGCAAAAGCTCTTGAGGATGCGGGATGTTTTTCTATAGTGCTCGAATTGATTCCGGCACAGCTTGCAAAGGAAATAACAGAATCAATTAACATGCCAACAATCGGAATTGGTGCAGGGTCTTATACATCAGGGCAAATACTTGTCCTTCAAGATTTACTTGGATTAACAAAAGGATTTAATCCTAAGTTTCTTAGAAAATATTTAGATGGACTTGAGTTAATAAAAGACGCAATTAGTCGTTACGATCATGACGTAAAGAAAAAAACATTTCCAAATGAAAAGGAAAGCTATTAATGACAAAGGTTATTAAAGAATTAAATAAGTGGAAAGGCTTACGAAGCAGCAAAATCTTTAATAAAAAAACTGTTGGATTAGTTCCTACTATGGGTGCATTGCATCAAGGACACATTGCACTGATTAAAAAATCTTTAAATGAAAATGATATTACAGTTGTTACGATATTTGTAAATCCAACCCAGTTTAACAATAAAGAGGATTTGAAGAAGTATCCAAACACTATTAAAGATGATTTGAAAATACTTAATAAGTTAAAAGTTGATTTTATGCTTAATCCAACGAAGGAAGAAATTTATCCTAATAATTATGATTACAAAGTAGTTGAAACAAATTTTAGCAAAATTCTTTGCGGCAAGTTTCGCCCCGGACATTTTGATGGCGTATTAACTGTTGTTCTTAAACTTTTAAACCTTGTAAAACCTAACCGCGCTTATTTTGGTAAAAAGGATTATCAACAATTGAAATTGATTGAAGGAATGGTAAATGCTTTTTTTATTGATACTAAAATTGTTTCTCATCCAACTGTTCGGACGAAAGAAGGACTTGCGCTTAGTTCAAGAAACCTTAGGCTTTCTGAAGCTAAAAAAATTAGAGCGATTAAATTTCCTAAAACTCTTGCCTCATCATTATCAAACGATAAGATTAAATCTCAACTGAGGAAAAAAGGATTTAAAGTTGAATATGTTGAACAAATAAATAACAGACGTTTCGGCGCTGTTTATCTTGGTAAAGTGAGGTTAATCGATAATGTTAAAATCTAAAATATTATTTAAAATTTCTGGATCGATTGCTGCTTATAAAAGTGCTTATCTTATTTCGGAGTTGGTGCAAAACGGATTTGAAGTACAAACAGTTGCAACAAGTTCATCATTACAGTTCATAGGCAAAGCTACTCTAGAAGGCTTAACCGGCAAGTCAGTTTTGGTTGATCATTTTGAAGATGATAAAATGATGAATCATATTAATCTTATTAAATGGGCTGACTTAATTATCCTGTGTCCTGCAAGTGCAAACACAATTAATAAAATGGCTAATGGAATTGCCGATAATCTTGTTACTTCTTTGTTTCTTGCTTACACTTGGGATAAACCTTACCTGATTGCACCTGCTATGAATACTGCGATGTACAAACATCCGGCAACACAATACTCTTTGAACAAACTCAAGGATTGGGGTATAGATGTGCTTCCTACTGATTCGGGATATTTAGCTTGCGGTGATACTGGTGAAGGTAAACTGTTTGATCCGGATCTTATCTATAATCATATTCTTAATCTACTTCAAACTAAGGATGAAGAAATTAAAAATAAGAAATCAATTTTAATTACTGCCGGCGCAACAAGAGAATATATTGATGGAGTTAGGTTTATTACTAATTTAAGTACAGGTAGCACAGCAGCAACAATTGCAGAACATCTTTTATCAAAAGGTTATAGCATAACTTATTTACATGGTAAAAATACTTTGCTGCCTAAAAACAAATCCAACAACATTCGGTATAGCGATTTTAAAAACCTAAAGAAATCTTTAGAAGATTTATTAGAAGACAATCATTATAATGCGGTTGTTCATCTTGCAGCTATAAGTGATTATACAGTTAAGGAAGTTGTGTATTCTGATAAACTAATTACCTTATCCGAGCAAACAAAAATTGATTCCGGGCTGGGCGAGATAACAATCAAACTGCAGCCTACTCCAAAAATTGTTGATAGTATAAAATCAGTATCAAAGAATAAAGATGTTGTTTTGTTTGCGTTCAAATTTTCGGGAAGCTTAAGTTTTGATGAATCAAAAAAAGAAGTTGATAAATTATTTAAACATTCTGATGCCGATTATGTGGTCTTAAATCATCTGCAGGATAGAACCGAAAATGAAATACAAACTAATTATTACATTTTCAACAAGACAGGTTTATTACAAAATGTTACAGACGCGGCGCAGCTTGCAAGCGCAATTGAAAAAATTATAAAAGTATAAACAGGAATACAAATGTTACTTAGTCTTGATATCGGTAACACACAAATTTTCGGTGGTGTTTTTGATAATGATAAAATCGTGTTACAATTCCGTAAATCATCTCGCTTAACTTCGTCATCCGATGAAATAGGAATATTTCTTAGAGAAGTTTTAAGAGAAAATAAAATTAATTATGAATCTATTACTGAGATCGCAATGTGTTCGGTAGTTCCGGATATTGTTTATTCAATACGAAATGGATGTATCAAATATTTTGGGATAGATCCGTTTATTTTACAGGCTGGCGTAAAAACAGGATTAAAAATAAAATACTTAAACCCACAAGAAGTTGGCAGCGATAGAATTGCAAATGCCATCGCTGCAATAAATTTATATCCAAATAAAAATATTATCGTAATTGATTTTGGAACTGCAACAACTTTCGATGTTATATCAAAAGAGAAAGAATATTTGGGTGGTGCTATTGTTCCGGGAATAAGAACTTCGATGGAAGCCTTAGAAAGTAAAACAGCAAAACTTTCCGCAGTTGAAATCGCCGTTCCAAATAAAGTTATTGGCAAAACTACAAAAGACAGCATACAGGCTGGATTGTTTTATGGGCATATCGGAACTATAAAAGAAATAACATCAAGAGTTTCACAAGAAGCATTTGAAGGGAAAAAAACTTCTATAATTGGTACCGGAGGATTTGCAAATATGTTTAGCAATTACGATTTGTTTGACACTATTAATCCTGATCTTGTTTTGCGAGGGATATATTATTCAGCTAAAATGAATTCACAGGAAGAGAAATGATATGTTATTAAATGTTTTAAAATCTAAGATACATAGAGCTAAAGTAACAGGTTCTGATTTAAACTATGAAGGAAGTATTGCAATCGATAAGAAGTTAATTAAAGCTGCAAATCTGAATGAATTTGAAAAGGTGGAAATTTATAATGTGAATAATGGTGAGAGATTCTCCACATACGTGATAATCGGTAAAGATGGTGAAATTTCATTAAATGGTGCAGCCGCAAGGCTTGTACACAAAAATGATTTGATAATTATTGCTTGTTATGCTCAGCTTGATGAAAATGAAATAAAATATTTTAAACCAAAGATTGTATTAGTGGATGAGAATAATAAAAAATTATAGATTGACCTTAATTTTATTTCGATTGTAAATTGAATAATATTTTAGTAATGGATTATTAAAGTCTATCTTTTAAGCAGGCTACTAAAATAAATTTCTAAGACTTAATTGAGACTGGTGGTATAATATACAATATACTCTTAAATCTATTTGCCCGTTACTCCATATTTTTAATTGATTTTTATCATTACGTTTGTAAAATTATTTGTTGCACTTAGTGGAAAACTAATTTATAATAATGGATAATAAGTTTATTGAAAAATGTTTTAAATTAGCAACAAGAGGACATGGAAATGTCAGCCCCAATCCATTAGTTGGTGCTATAATCGTTAAAGATGGGAAAATAATAGGTGAAGGATGGCATAAAAAATTCGGAGATGTACATGCCGAGGTTAATGCAATTAAAAATTCTTCTGCTTCATTAAAAAATTCAACACTCTATTGTAATCTGGAACCTTGTGTTCATAAAAATAAAAAAACTCCTCCGTGTGTTCCAGTTATAATTAAAAGTGGAATAACAAGAGTAGTAATCAGCAATATAGATCCGAACATCAATGTGAATGGCAAAGGAATAACCGAACTTAGAAAGTCAGGAATTAAAGTAGTTGTTGGAGTTGATGAGGAAACCGGTTACAAACTAAATAGATTTTTTTTTAAGTATATTAAAAATAAAATTCCTTATGTTACTTTAAAGATTGCTCAGTCATCTGATGGAAAGATAACTGATTCAATCGGAAATCAAACTCAAATCAGCGAAAAGAAATCTGGAAAGTTTGTACATAAACAACGAAGTATTTATGATGCAGTCTTAGTTGGGGCAGGAAGTATAAAAACTGATAATCCCTTATTAACTGTTAGAAGTGTAAAAGGAAGAAATCCGGTAAGAATAATTTTAGATGGCAATTTGTCTGTTCCATTAAACTCCAGAATATTTAAGTTAGATGAACCAGAAAAGACCTGGATAATTAAGAGTAATAAGTCCAACAGGAGTAAAGCACATAAGTTTATCAATAAAGGAATAAAAGTTCTTGAATTTCCTTCAGATAAAAGAAATAAAATAAGTATAAAGAAAATACTTCAACGACTTGGTGAATTAAACATAAGTTCTGTTTTTGTTGAGGGCGGACAACAGGTATTTTCTCAATTCATTCAAAGCAATTTATTTGATGAAATTATTTTATTGCAATCCGCACAATTATTTGGCAGAGGATTAAGTTCTGTTTCGTTAAAAAAATCTTTAAGGCTTAAAATTAATTCAGTAGAAATTTTGGATGATGATATTAAAATCGTATTAAGAAAAGAAAAACATTAAATATGTTTACAGGCATAGTTGAAGAAATAGGCAGAATCAAAACGATTAACCAATTTAGAAATGGATTAAAAATTGAAATCGTTGCTACTAAAATT
The DNA here is from genome assembly GCA_036170275.1 of Ignavibacteriaceae bacterium. Classification (GTDB taxonomy): domain Bacteria; phylum Bacteroidota; class Ignavibacteria; order Ignavibacteriales; family Ignavibacteriaceae; genus IGN3. Next base: position 31,708 of record JAVHOU010000149.1, on the reverse strand, counting down.
ATTGAAGATATGAAAGTGAATGATTCTGTTTCAGTGAATGGTGTTTGCTTAACTGCTGTAAAAATATCAGATAAATCATTTACAGCAGATGCGGTAGGTGAAACCATAAGGAAGACTACATTAAAGACCTTAACTATTAATGAAGAAGTAAATCTGGAAAGAGCAATCAGATTATCAGATAGATTAGGTGGGCATTTAGTTCAAGGACACATTAATGGAATTGGAACTATTAAACAATTATACCAGACTGACAATAATTATTTTCTTGAAATTGATGTTCCTACACAACTGGAAAAATATTTAGTTCCAGAAGGTTCAATTGCTATTGATGGAATCAGCCTTACAACTGCATCACTTACTGGAACAAAGATTCAGATTTCTATTATTCCGCATACTTGGGATAACACCATAATTAAAAATAAAAAGGCCGGAAATAATGTTAACATCGAAACAGACATTATTTCAAAGTATTTAGAGAAGTTATTGTTAAACAAAAATGATGATAACAAATTTTCAAAAAATTGGTTTAAGACACTCGGATATTAAAATGAAAAAAAGTCCAAAAAAATCACAAATAATTTTCAATAAAATTGAAGAAGTACTTGAAGATTTACGAAAAGGAAAAATAATTATAGTTGTTGATGATGAAGATCGAGAAAATGAAGGCGATCTTATCATGACAGCCGAAAAAGTAAAACCAAGAGATATAAATTTCATTACACGTGAAGCGCGTGGGATGTTGTGTTTAGCTATTACAAAGGATAGAGCAAAGCAGCTTAATCTTGATTTTATGGTTGATAATAATACATCACTACATAATACGGCATTTACAGTTACCATAGATTATAAAAAAGGAACAACAACTGGTATTTCAGCTTTTGATCGTGCTAAAACAATTAAGGCAGCAATAAATCATAAAATCGATGCAGATGATTTTGCGAAACCAGGACACATATTTCCCTTAATTGCAAGTGATGGCGGAGTGCTAAAAAGAGCCGGTCATACAGAAGCTGCGGTGGATCTTGCCAAACTTGCAGGGCTTAAACCAGCTGGAATACTTTGCGAAATAATGGCTGATGATGGATCAATGGCACGTGCACCCAAACTTAAAGAATTAGCTAAAAAATTTAACCTTAAAATAATAACCATTGCAGATCTGATTGAGTATAGAAGACGAAGCGAAAAATTAGTAAAGAAATTAGTTGTTGTGGATTTACCATCACAGTATGGAAAATTTACACTGCATCTTTATCAAAATCTTCTTAAAGAAAATGATAATCCTATTGCACTGGTAAAAGGAAAAATTACTCCTAACAACCCTGTTTTAGTTCGTGTTCATTCAGAATGTTTAACTGGTGATGTTTTTGGTTCAAAGAGATGTGATTGCGGTGATCAATTGCATACAGCACTTAATATGATTGAGTATGCGGGTGCAGGAGTTCTTTTATATTTGAGACAAGAAGGTAGGGGAATTGGTTTGGTTAATAAACTTTTTGCTTATTCTTTGCAGGAAAAAGGGAAAGATACAGTTGAAGCAAATGAAGAACTCGGATTTAAAGCTGATCTAAGAGAATATGGAATCGGTGCACAAATATTAAAGGATTTAGGATTACGTAAAATTAAGTTAATGACCAATAATCCAAAAAAAATTGTTGGTCTAAAAGGATATGGTCTGGAAATTGTTGAAAGAGTTCCAATTGAAATATCACCAAATAAAATTAATGAGAAGTATCTTATGACAAAGAAAAATAAATTAGGACATATTTTATTCTCACAAAATCAGAAGGGTAGGTTAGCATAATGCTAAATGTTATTGAAGGTCATTTATCAGCTAAAGGGAAAAAGTTTGCAATAGTAGTAAGTAGATTTAATGAACTTATCTCGAACAAACTTTTGTCTGGAGCATTAGATTGTATCAAAAGACATGAAGGAGATGAAAAAGATACGCTAGTAGTTTGGGTTCCTGGTTCTTTTGAAATTCCAATTATTGCAAAAAAAATTGCCCTATCAAAAAAGTACGAAGCAGTAATTTGTCTTGGTGTTATTATCAGAGGTGCAACACCTCATTCTGAATACATAGCTTCCGAAGTATCTAAAGGAATTGCATTAGCTGGACTTGAAAGCGGAGTACCAGTAATATTTGGAGTGATTACCTCTTATACTACCGAGCAAGCGATTGAAAGAGCAGGAACAAAAAGCGGTAATAAAGGCTGGGATGCAGCAATGTCAGCTATTGAAATGGCTGATTTAATTAAAAAGATATAAATTTTAAGTAACTTTTATTTATATAAGTTTATTTACTCATACTTTTTCTCCTTCAATCCTAATTTAAATATTGGACCTCTTTTGGGAGGGAAGGTAATATTTCTGATTAACTATATCTGAGTTTAAAAATAAACAGCCTACGAGCTAATAACTAAAAACAATTCGATAGCTAAAAATATTTATTATTTCCATTCTTACAGACTTTTACGTCTGAATGATATTAATAGAATAGTTGAAAGTTTTCAGAATAAATATGGATCATTTATCAGTTAACACTACAAGATGACTTGTTGCCGGTTTATTTTTAATCTCACGTATAACTTTCAATTCAGTTTTATCAATTAGTCTATACAAACCGTTATCAGCAACAAAGTTTTTAAAGTTACAGTAGTGTTCCTTGCCTGCTAAAAATTCTACAACTTCATTCAATATATTCCAAAATCCTTTGTTAACAGGAACGAGATAATCACCAATAATTATTTTATCTGCAATTTGTGCCATTTCTTTTAGTAATGGAATTCTTTCATCAGGATTAACCTCGTGTATTACATAAGTCATTACCGCATAATCAAAATGAAGATTTTGTGAGATTAAATTTGAAAGATTCGTGTGATGAAATGAAATTTTAGTGTTTAGATTTTTAGAAAGAGTTTGATTTGCTTTATCTATATTCTTTTTTGATAAATCTATTGCAACTACTTTCTGAACTTTATCGGCAACAGAAAATGAAAATCTGCCTGTACCGCATCCAACATCAATAACACTAGAGTTTGGTTCAATTATCTTTCTTATTTGGTCAAAGATCTGATCCTGATTTGGCGCAATAATCTTATCGTAAAACCAACCATCGTACCAGTGATTTTTATTTTCAATCATAACAACATAAAGTATTTCATCAAACATTTATCCTGATATGATTTGAATAAATCCATGCGCGCTTTTCGTGATATACTTCAATTCTGTAAACACCTTTTTTATCCACAAGAAACTCAGCATCAATTCCATTTTCCGTTTCAATAACGTGTCCGTTTCGTAGAAGTTTGATTTCAGCTTTAACTCCGGGTAACAAAACTTTTAAAGTTACATTTTTAGCTTCTGGAACAGTTTCACCCATTTGATATTTTTTATCATTAATCTCAGCAAAAAATCTAAAACCTTTTGATTCGGCAACGTAATCATTAGCAACAAAACATTTTCCATCTTTAAGTGCATTATAAATTTGCCACTTTCCCGTTTCAACATCTTTTGCAGTCTTCCCTTTTTTAATTGCTTCATCAACCAAAATGTGGGTACGGATAGATTTGAATAAAACTTTGTATGGAAATATTTCAACTTCTAAAAATCCAACCAGATTATATTTATGGGCGTGAGCATCAATTCCACCGATACCAACTACTTTTCTTTTTTGATTTAACTCATCCCAAACTTTTAAAGTTTCTTTAGGCGGAGCCATTATTGTCCTTAATGGATGAAGGAATGATCTGTATTTATTTTCTTCCGTAAGATTTTCAACCCATTCAGACATGTGATTCCAAATTTCAATTCCAGTAAAATCTTCTGTATCCCATTCTGTCCAGGGATAAGCTGGATGCTCTTTATGTTTACGTTTTTCATGTGGATGAGCTAAAAATCCAATGCCGCCAAGTTCTTTTACTTTTGCTACATATTTTTTTGCAGGAGTACGTGTAGAAAATGCCTCATCAATTCCAAAAGCTAAGTAATGATTTTTATTTTCCTTATCATTTATCTCGCATCCAACTAAAAGCAATGTATTACCGTACCACTTTTCAAAACCTTCGTGCAATGCGCGCAAAGTATTATGATCAGTCAGTAAAATAAAATCCAGCCCAACTTCATCTGCAAACTTTGCTATATCAGGAACTTCACCCGTTCCATCTGAAAAAGTTGAGTGCATATGTACAGCGCCAATGTATTCAAACATTTTATTTGTCTCTTGTTCAGAACAAAAATAGAAATAATAATTTTATCAGGAAAGCACGAATTTGGGTATGACGCAGTTAAAATCTTGTAGTCAAATCTATCAAAACACGATTGTATGTTCGGATAGATTCAAAAGCACCTTCATAACTGATTGAGAATGATAATGGGTGCAGTACGCTTGTTGAAAAATTTAGCAATAATGCTTTCTCATCAAACTTTGAAGAATTATTGAAAAAAGAATAATCGGTTTTTCTAAACCCAATTGAGATATCTGAACTTAATTCAGTAAAATATTTATCCAGGTTAACCGAATATATATATCCATCCACGTAATTGCTTTGAAGCCTGTTAAAATCAAATGTTGTTGAAGTTTCTATAAATGGTATCACATTAAAACCAAGACTTCCTCCATAATTGCTGCTGGGTTTTGCATCCGTTTTACTGTAACGATAACCATATTGTAAACTTATATATATATTATTCCATGGTCGTACAACTGTTCTTGCCCTAAAACCTTGCCGGGTTTCATTTTCTAATACACTATCTGCAATTGATTTAAAAGTTTCATAGTAAATAACATTTTTTCTTGCATCATAAGATAAATTAAATGAAATTTCATTTATGGGTGAATACCTTGCAGAAAGATAAAGTGAAGTTAAGCTAAAATCATTTTGAGGTGATCCGTTTTTAACTTTATAAAGGTCAACTTCAGCGGAAGCAAACAAATTTGTATGATATAAAAAATTATTATCGTGCTGAAAGTATATAAATCTCCTGTCAGTTTTAAAATCGTTCGTTTGTTCAAAAATTGATAACGTGTTTTCCATTACTCTGCTGCCAATGCTATCTGCTCTATTAAAATATACTCCGTACTCAAACAATTTAGTATTAAGACCAAAATCAGTAAAATTTGGTCGGGAGCCGGCAACTAACCCAAATGTTAAAAATGAAAAAGACTTCTCGAACTGAGCTCCATCAACTATGCTGAGATTTGATATTTTTTGGTTAAGATATCTTCCGACCCATAAAATTGCGGATTCATCAAACTGATAATTTAAATTCAGGTCATAAACTTTAAAAGCTTTTCCAAGATTAGATGACACGCTTCCCCATTCACTAACTTTATATGCCAGCATTGAGTATGTTGAAAATGAAAGATTGGACTCCCCGATATTTTTTATTCCTAATCTCAAAGAATGTCTCCATCGCAAATAATCGCTCTTACTATCTAAATTAGAAAATCCAGTGTAAGACTGAACCGAATATCTTCCGGAAAATTCATTATTGTGCTCAACTTTTTTTGTTGACACAATATTTTTTATTTCCTGCACAGGTGGATTATTAACCATTTGAATTGAGGTAAGAGTGTCTGCAGTTTGGCTTACTATTTCCTGTGGGATTTTAATTTTTGCATAGATAGACAAATCTTTTTTAAAGTCTTCATTACTAATTTTTTCACAAGCTGCTGAAGAAGAAGAAATAAACTTTACAATTAATGCGGGATTAAATCGATTTTTTATTTTAATAAAAAGTGTATCTCCCTCATTCATTCCATTTGTGTTATCAAAATTTACATATACAAACTGTGATGAGATGTATCCAACTTTGCCTTCCTTATTTGAAGTTGTACTGCTTTGTGAATACACAAAGAAAGAACAGAATAAGAATATGGTTACAATATATTTTTTTCTTTTCATATAAACTTTATTTGCTATTCCAGAAATTTTATACGGGATTTAATCCCACTTACTTGTTGAATGACAACTCCAACAATCAGTTCTGTCTCCTTGTTTATGCTTGTCCAGAAAATCATTTAGATGACAACTTAAACATTGCGGCTTATAACCGGTTTGCGAGTGGCATTCATTACAACTGACATTACTATGTTTACTAGAAATTGGAAAGAAGCTATGATTAAATGTTGCACCAGCCCAACTGTTCATGTTATGGCATTGCAAACAATCGTGTGAAATATTTTGGGACTGATGCGGAGGATCAGTTGTAGAATTAAAATCGGAAGCATGGCAATCATAGCATAATTTTGGAGTGCTGTTGTAATTGCCTTTATGACAATCATCACAATTTTTAATTAATGAATGAGCACCAACTAATGGAAAAACATTATTGTGAATAGGGAACGTTGCAGGTGTCCATCCTGGATTTGTCGAGTGACAACTTTCGCAATTTGTAGGTATTGAAAGTGCAACGTGATTTGGATTTGCTGCCTGCTGAAAATTAGTTTGATGACATGAAACACAATCTGTTGAAATTCCACTGTAACCACTTGTGTGGCAATTTGCACAGCTTACCTGTATGTGGCTTCCTGTTAATGGAAAACCACTTTGGCTATGATCAAACGTTGCACCACTCCAGCCTGTAGTATTATGGCAAGCTGTACAATCCTTTGGATAATTTTGCTGTACGTGATTTGGATCTGTGGTTGATTGATAATCTTGTTGATGACAAGAATAACAATCTGTTGGCGTTCCTGTATATCCGGTTTTATGACAATCTGTACAAGTAACACTTGTATGTTTCCCTGTTAATGGAAAGCTGCTTGTGCTGTGATTAAATGTTGCGCCACTCCAGCCTGTGGTATTATGGCAAGCTGTGCAATCCTTTGGATAATTTTGCTGCACGTGATTTGGATCTGTGGTTGATTGATAATCTTGTTGATGACAAGAGTAACAATCTGCTGGTGTTCCAGTATATCCGGTTTTATGACAATCTGCACAATTAACATTTACATGTTTACCAGTTAAAGGAAACTGAGTAATATTATGATTAAAGTTTGCCGGGGACCAACCGCTGATAGAATGACAAACATTACAGGTTGTCGGTAACCCGGCAGAAATATGATTTGGATTTTTAGTGGCTTCATAATTTGGTCGATGACATGAATAACAATCTGGAGTTAATCCTTGAAATGTATTTTGTTTATGACAAGAATAACAACTCGGCAATGCATGTCCTCCAACCAAAGGGAAAAAGCTATGATTAACATTGCTTGCACTCCAGGTAAGAGAACTAATACTATGGCATTCCTGACAATCTTTAGAAAAGTTTGCAGTTAAATGATTTGGTGTTTGAGCAGAGTTATAATCAGAAGCGTGACATGCATAACAATCTACATTTAGAACATCAAATTTTAATTCCGGATATGAATGATGGCATTGTGCACAATCGGCAAGCTTATGTGCACCCATCAAAGGGAATCTGCCGGCTTGATGGACTCCAACAATATCTTTTACAATCCATGAGGTTGGAGAGTGGCAATTTGCACAATCATATCCTACCGTCCCTTGATGAATATCTTTATGACAGGATTTGCAATCATTATTAGCTTCTGAAAAAACTAATGTTGTATGGCACGATTTGCAATCAACATTTTGATGTTGACCAATCAAATTAAACTTTGTCTTTGAATGATCGAAAGAGACTTTGCTTAAATTAATTTTCCAGCTATCTGACTGATGACATATAGAACAATCAATATCAAAATTTTTTCCGTGCGGAGATTGTGCAAACATATTTACACAAAGCAAAAGAAAAATTATTTGGAATGACAGGATGCGCATTTAAAATCTTTTAATTTATAAATGATGAATGAATTTCCGTTCTCAATAACCTTTAGATGACATTTTGAACATTCTAATTTTTTGTGCGCCCCTTCAGTGGAAAATTTGGCTTTGCTGTGATCAAAACTATCAGGCTTCCAATTGTTAAATGTATGGCATCTTTCGCAAGAGCTTTTTCCTTCAACCTTAAACTGACCAAAATGAATATCCTTATGGCACTGTTCACAATTTTTATTTAATGAAACAAATCGAAATTCTTTTTTACCATCTATTTCCGGATAATGACAGGATGAGCATTTTACCGCTTGGTGTTTTCCTAATAATGCAAATTCCGTGCTATTATGGTTAAATATAATAGTGCCCCAATTTTTAACTTGGTGACATGACTCGCACTTATTTTCCGGCAAAAATTTCTCTGATATTTCTTTGCCATGAACATTCTTATGACAATCCTGACACTTAGATCCTAAATCCTTAAATTTCCAATTATTTTCTTTATTGTGACATTGGCTGCAAGGAAGTGCAAGATGACTTCCCTCAAGTTTAAATTTTTTATTGTGTTCTTCAATCGTGAATAACGCTGGTAAAAATCCCTGCTCATTATGACATGTACTGCAATCGGTAACTAAACTATTTTTAGTAAAGTCTCCCTTATGAAAATCAGAATGGCAATCAATACATTTTGCAAAGACGGGTTTATTTTTATACGCACCTTTATGACAATCATTACATTTTACTTTTTGATGTTTTCCAATTAATGGAAATTTTGTTTTAGAATGATCGAAGGATGCTTGATTTATAATATTGAAACTGTTTACCGTATGACATGATTTGCAGTTAGGACCAAACGCTCCTTTGTGAACATCAGCATGGCAAGAAGAACAATTACCAAAATTTAATCCTTTAAGTTTTACAAATTCTTTACCATTTTTTATTTCCTTTGGATGGCATTTTGAGCATTCAACTTTTTCATGTGCACCGGCTAATTTAAATGCAGCTTTGTTATGATCAAAGCTTTGAGCTGGTTTGAATTTTTCAGTTGAGTGGCAATGAGCGCAATCTTTTCCTAAAGTATTTTGATGATAATCTTCATGACACGAAACACATTTTTGATCCAACCCTAAATGAGTTTTACTTCTCTTCTTTAATTTTCCATCGGCAATAAATTTAGATTGATGACAATCTTTACATTCCTTTCTAAAATGAGCACCGGTTAATTTAAATCCGGTTTTATTGTGATCGAATCCATCGGGATTAAAATTTACTATTCTAAAATTTCTTCCGTGATGTTCATTATGGCACGAAGCACATTCTCTGTTTTTCACTTCTGAATAAGCGTGATAACCTCTGTTTGCATTAATCAATTGCTTTATTTCAGTATGGCAATTCAAACATTTAGAACTTAAAACTTTTTTCCCAATTTCATGGCACTTGGTACAGTTACTCATTCCTTCAAAATTAGAATGAGCATTTGTCAAATCGCCTGGTGAAATCTGTGCGAATATTGGAAATGAAAAAAACAATATGAAAAAGATAAATTTCAAAATATTAATTATGCTTTAAAATAGCATCTCCAAATTTTTTGGTAATCTTAATTCCTATTTCTTCCAAAAATTTTGTTGGTAAGATACCGCCTACAAAAACATAAGTTATATCGTTTTTAATTATTAATTCCTCTGCATCATTCGGTTTTAGTTTAACTTTATCTTTAAAGATTTCTTTGACATTAGAATTAAGCAAAACTTTTATTTTTCTCTTTCTGATATATTCATTTATCCGTTCTAGATTTTTAGGTTTTAAACGAGCAAAAGTTTCGCCCCTATAAGAAAGAGTGACACGATTTTTTTCATCCGCAAGCAACATTGCAGACTCAACAGCAGAATCTCCGCCACCAACAACAAGAATATTTTTATCGTGAATTAATTCAGGTTCTAATAATCTGTAATAAACATTTTCATTCTCTTCACCTGGCACACCTAATTTACGCGGTGATCCCCTTCTGCCTATCGCAAGGATAATTCCGCTTGTAGTATAATGGTCATGATTAGTTTTAACAATAAAAAAATCATCTAGCCTGGTAATCTCCTCAACCTTCTCTTGTTCATTTATCGAAATCTGATTCTTTTCAAGAACAGATTTCCAAAGATCAAGCAACTCAGCTTTATTAGTTTCAACAAGTTTTACTTTTCCCCACAAAGGAAGATCCATGGGTGCGGTCATTACAATTTTTGCACGAGGGAAATTGTAAACAGTGCCACCCAAAGAATCTTGTTCAAGAGTCAAAAATTTCAGATTATTTTTTGTAGCTGTTAGTGAAGCCGAAATTCCGGCTGGTCCAGCTCCAACAATTATAAGATCGTATTTAGCATTCTTTGAACGGGTACCTTTTTTTATAAAATATTCTGTTACTTGTTTTCCCTGCTCTACAGCATTTTTAATTAAACCCATGCCGCCCAATTCTCCAGCAATAAAAATTCCAGGAATATTGGTTTCAAAATTTTCTGAGATATGTGGAAGTTCAACCCCCCTCTTTTCCGTACCAATACATAAAGTTATAGCCTCGACAGGGCAAGCATGAAAACAAGCTCCGTGCCCCACACATCTTGAAGCATTTATAACTTGAACTCTTCCACTATTTAATCCTAAAATATCATGTTCTGGACAAGCATTGATGCATGCACCACTGCCGATGCAAATATCAGGATCAATAACCGGATGGAGGGAAACCGGTTCGTTAAAACCTTTCTCAATAGCATTTTTAAGTTTTGCTTTGGTTTGGATGGAGGCACGTTTACTTTTTCTAAAATAAAAGTAAAGAACTACTATTAACATTAGAAAGATTACGATATAGGATAAAATATTTTCTATTAATTGTTCGATTTTTCTACTTTTTTAAATATTAATAATTGATAATCGTAAAGATTTCAAAAATCATTCCTTAATAAGAACAACTTTTGTTTCTATAATTTAGTAATAGATGATTTAGCCAATTCAGAAATTTTATCGGCTGGATTATTATTGATGAGCTTATTCCATATTTCGCGGGCTTTTTCCTTATTACCCCTTGTGGCTTCAATCGCACCGATATTATAATTTGCCATAGGGTCATTAGGAAATATTTGCAACATCCTTCTTGTAACTTCTTCCGCTTTATCAAGTTTATTTTGATTGTAGTAATCAAATGTAATGGCGAGATAAATGTCTTTTCTTCCTTTATCGATGCTTAAAATTTTCTCATAATATGTTATCGCCTCATCAGGTTTGTGAGCGGCGGAGAGAAAATCTGCATACTCTCGGATCTTTAGTGTATCAGCAGGTTTAGCATCAGCAAGTTTTTTCATCATTTCTAATTTTTTAAAAACTTCTTGATTAACATTTGCACCAGTTGGGTTTTGCTGCTTGGTGCCAAGATTTTTATGAACATCATCCTGGGGCATTTGTTTTTGTGTTATATCACCTTTAATGGTTTCTTTAGACAAGGTTGACTGAGATACTACAATTAAAGTTATTATAACTGCAAATAAAATAAATCCATATAAATAAACTGGTTTGAACTTCATTTATTATCTCCTAAAATATCCATTTATAACCAAAAGCCAGCGTTACACCAACGTGTATTATCATTATAACAAACATTAATAATGCAAATGGTAAATGAGCGATATGCCAGTACCTGAATAGGTTTTGCATTGTCCTTAACATACCAAGTCTTCTTGATAAAATTATTTCAGCTTGTGTTTTATTTATAAATTCTTTTCTTCTGATTTTAGAAAACCCGGCTCTTATCGTATTTTTTTTAAGCTTGTATAAAAATGACCTTACTCTAAAAAAATCTTTAAAGAGAAATATTAGTGATTCAAATAAATTTATGGATTTGTATCTTGATGAAGATGTGAGTTCATCTAATTCATTTAATAGTCTTACATCAAAAAACATTTCCTGCTTCAGTTTATCGGCAAGTTCTGCCCTCATGGTTAATAAATCTTTCATATCAATTTCATTACCCTGAATAGTTCTGGGAATCTGAAGATAAATAAACCTTCCAATCACGCCGCTTAATACAACAAGTACCATACTCCAAAAACTAATAGATACAATGCCTCCAAATTTAAAAGCTGTATGATATAAAACTAATATTGGTCCAACTGTGCATAAGAAAATATGGAATTCTAGCCAATGCTTTAGATATCCCAAGTTAAAAAGTTTGCGGAATCTTTTTCTAATCATATAAATTGCAACGCCAAAAATCATCATTAGAGTACCAATAATTCCAAACCCATGTCCCCAGGCACCGCTTGGTTCTAATGTTGAATGATCCGGGCTAAAAAATCTTTCTTCTATCGGAGTTGTGTAATATTGATAGCCATTTATAGCCAATAGAATTAAAACGAGAACTCCGACAACAAAAAAGGTTCCAATATAAATTATATGTAATTTTTTATTCATCTATTACTAAGGGTATTTATGATAAGTAATTTAAGTTTGCGAAAAGTGACAATAAATAATTAATAAAATGGGTCTCAATTGAGACCCTAATCTTTTATTCATCCGAAAGCTGCACAAGTGTATTGTATTTGGTGGATTTATCTGTAGCAAAACTGGTAATTTTATCTATAAGAATATTAATTCGTTCATCATTCATATCATCAAAAGCTTCATAAGCTTCCATAGATGAAAAAGTGTAAAGCTCCTGGAAATTATTCAATTTACCCTTAACTTCATAAACAGAATAAGATTCAAGCCCATCTGCCTTTAGGAGATTCTTTAATTCTTTTATGACCTTTAAGAATTCATCTTTTTTTTCCGGAACTATTTCATACTGAATTGAGAAAAGCACTTTTGACATTTTTACTCCAATAATTAAATAAATAATTTCTTATCTATTGAACCTTCAAAAATAATTTTTGCAGGTCCAGTTAAAGAAAGATTTTTAACTTTCTGATTTTCTACATCAAAATTTACTAACAACTTATCTCCGCCAAAAGTTTTTAACGTAATTGGAGGAATTAAATTATCTGTTACAAAACAAATTAGAGCCGCCGCAACAGAGCCAGTTCCGCAAGCAAGTGTTTCATCTTCTACACCACGTTCATAAGTTCTTATATAAATTTCATTGTTCAAGACTTTTATAAAATTTACATTAGTTCCGGCGGGTGCAAAATCAGGGCTGTATCTTATTTCCCGTCCGATCTGATAAACAGGTAACTCTTTTATATCCTCAAAAAATAATTTTGGATCAGATGGATTTTTTTGAATGTCAGATATATTTATCACTACGTGCGGTGATCCTGTATCTGCGTAATTGGATTTTATAAGTTGACCAAACGCTTTTATTTTGAAATTATATTTTATTTTACTCGGAGAATTAAGATTAAACTTTATAATTTCTTCACTAACAACTTCACCTGAATATTCAATATCCCCCGAAATAAATTTTGCTTTACCATTTTTTAACCTTAAAGTATTTTGCGCAAACCAAATTGCACATCTTGCACCATTAGCACATAAAGTTCCAGTTGATCCATCGGCATTGTAATAACTCATTTTAAAATCATAATCATTTTGATTATTAATCTCAATTACCCCATCAGCACCAATACCGTTTCGTCTATTACAAAGCTTTGTAATTTTTTCCCGGGAGATTGGAAAACCAGTATTTCGATCTTTATCAAAAAAAATAAAGTCGTTTCCGGCTCCACTCATCTTTGTAAAAAAAACTTTTTCCATTTGATATACAATTTAATTGAATAGCATTTGGTTTTCAATAAAATTTATAGATAACTGTAAATGTATTTACTTTTTATGAGGGAAAAATTTGGGTGATGTATTTTAATTCCTGCGGAATAAATATCTATCCCGCAGAAATTTTTTTATGTAAGATTTATTAGGAAGATTGTCTAATCATCAAGGCAACTTGCTGAGCTGCTTTGGAGTTATATTCAAATGAAAGTTTTTTATAATTAACCAGATCAACTATGGTACCGATGAAACATAAACCGCCGGTTAAGAAATATAAAATGCCCATCCCAATTTGATTAAGCATAAAACGATGGATACCAGCAAAACCAACAAAACCAACCAAAGCCAATATTAAAATTGTCGTAGGATCTTTCCTTCTTGCACTGTAAACCATTGCAAATTGCTGTGCTTGTGAATCTGTCATATCTTTAATCAATTCCTGAGTGTACATCATTTCTTCGCCTTCTAATGAAGGAAGCAAATTGAAAATGTTTGGCATGTTCTCTCCTTTAAGCTTTCGCTTTTTTAATGTTGATGATGTTTGTTTTTAACAATGTATAGATACGGTAAAGAATTATTATCAGTGCAAATAATCCAAGTGGATGAGTGTTAAATGATTCAACAAAATTTCCATGAAAAAGTTGAGTAATGGAATGTCCTAATCCACAACCCGGACAAAAATTAAAACCCATATTTGCAAGCGGACAAATCGTAAAATGAGTTTGATCAATAGGTGAAAAGAATGCGAGATAAATTAAACCGGAAATCCAAATTAAGGATTCGAAACCAATAAACTTAAAGTACTTTTTTAGAAAAATATAAAATCTATACCTCTTTAGATCTGAAATTGATATTTTATTTAGAACTAATTCTTGCATTTTAAGTTTTATTTTCTGTTAGAACTTAGCCAAATGAAGTAATTAAATCAATTAATTGATGATGAGTGGTAAATTTTTATCGTTGAGTGATAAATAAAGAATACATTATTAACCTCTTGAAAGAAAAGGAACTGAATTAACTGAAGCTATTGTTCTTTTTCTTTATATGGATTATTAATTCTGAAGGATTCGATTTTTTTTTAGTTCTTCTTAAATCTGATCTTTTTTTTGCTGTTCTAATAAATCTTCAATTGTGTTAGAGTTTTTTTATTAAATAAAGAATGAAGAAATTTCCGGAGGGTTGAAAAAACGGGAAAGTATTGAAGCCAATAAATTAAAAATGCAAATCCAATTAGAGCAGAAAAAATTCTAAGGAAATTATTTTCAATCATATATGTATAATCCAGAGAAAATAAATGTAATTATTTAAAATATGCTTCTTGGCAAAAGCACTTCTATTATAATTTTTTTAATATTATTTAATTGTTAGTTCTTTTTCTTTGTCAGTAAATGAAAAAGCATTTTTGATTTTTATATATACTTCATTTCCTTGCAAACGAAATTAGCAATTGAAAATCATTATTATCAGCAGCTTTAAGCGCCTTTATATATTCTGTTCGAGCTTCTCCCGGTTTAGTTAGACTTACACTTCCCCAAGTAAAATGTGGTTTGCCAAAACCATCGCTTACAAGGATATCTGCAATTAGTCTGGAATGCCTGCCATTACCATTAGCAAATGGATGAATATTTACTATGCGATGGCTGAATCGTAATGCGATCTCATCATCAGGGAAAATTCTTTTCTCAATCCAATACTTACAGTCGTTTATTAGATTTTGTAACTCTATGCCAATCTGGAATTTATCTACACCAATATTCTTATTTGTAGTTCTAAATTGTCCCGCCCATTTCCATACTTCATCAAACATTTTTTTGTGAAGTTCTTTAATAAAATTTTCAGTTAAAATTTTTTGCAAATCCAGTTTTCTTTTTAAAGTCCACTCTATGGCTTTTTGAACATTCAATTGTTCAAACTCATTTAGTTCTCTCAGGTTAGAAATGGTTTTTATAAGCAGACCTTCTTTTTCATCTTCATCAATTGGAGTTTGACCATCCTGATAATCTAAATCTAATCCCATAAGTATCTCGGCAATTCTTGTTTAATTTTTTCTGTACGATCTTTAATTGCTTTTTCTAATCTGTCATTACTATTCTTTTGATCTTCAAGTTCCATTGAATGTGAAGTTCTCATTACAATTTTTCGAGCAATTTCTTGTGCACGTTTTTCAATAATTTTTTCTAATGAACCGCTTTGGGGAATAAAAGCATAAACAAATTTCATATCCAGAGCGTTTGCAACTTCGATTAATTTATTTACCGTGATGTTTTTATTTTCTTCACGTTCTTCAATTTCTCTTACTGTTGGAACAGATTTTTTAAGTTTTTTAGCTAGTTGTGAAAGAGACATTCCAAGTGCAGTTCTAATAGAATAAACCCAGCCTCTTGGCGGAATATCTGGAATATCCATTATTGAGTATTTATGAAGCTTTTTGTCTAATTGTTCAATTATGAGTTGTTTGTTTTGAGATTTCATTAGGTTATACCCTTATTTATTGTGTGTAAAATTAAGGGTATAACCTTATAATTGCAAGGCAGATTTTAGGTTTAAATAATGAAAAAAGTGGAGGTGGCGGGAGTCGAACCCGCGTCCGAAATTAAGATCCAAAGAACGTCTACATACATAGTCTGTTTCATTTGGACTTTAAGCTGCCAAACAGACAAAGATCACTTAAAGTCAGCTTGCTGTTAAATTCACCTTTTCTGCACAAGCGACAGAATCAGCTATTGTATCTAAACGTCGTTCAATCCTAGCCCGATACAAGAGGATAAGTTGAACGGCTGTTAACTATTAATTAAGCAGCTAAGGCGTAATTATATTCGCCAGTTATTGTTTTTTCCCAATTCGTTTACGTGTATTCGGGGAACACGGTACGCAGTTCTAAGCCTCTTTAATCCCGTCGAAACCAAAATTCACCCCCGTAATCAG
>JAVHOU010000149.1:0-15160 GCA_036170275.1 Ignavibacteriaceae bacterium | reverse complement strand
AAAATTACGGAATCCATTTTGTGTCTGGAATGTTTGAGTACTTATTCTCAAAACGTGAAAGAACAAAGAATAAATCGGATATTCTATTAATAAATATAAGAATGTTATCGCCGATTGTAACTGTATTTTTTAGTGCTACAATTTCTCGTTCCGCTCTGCGCGATATTGTTCTGCAAATGTGCAATAATGCAGCACCTTTTGAACCACCGGGAAGAATAAAATTTTTCAATTCACTAAGTTGTGCTTCAAACCTATCAATATTATGTTCGGTTTCAATAATATATTCTGTTGGAGTCCTGAAAATTTTTAGTTTTTTATTTTTTTCAGTTTCAGGAGCTGCAAGATCTGAACCAACAACAAATAATTTGTTTTGCAAATCAATAAGAACATTACTTATCTCATCACTCTTAACTTCTGAAATAGCCAAACCTATAAAAGCATTAAGTTCATCTAATGTGCCGTAGGCATTTAATCGTAATGAATCCTTTGAAACTCTTTCACCACCGAATAATCCGGTTTCTCCTTTATCACCGGTTTTAGTATAGATTTTCATTTTTTAAATGGTAACTCGTGTAATGTCACTTCAATTTCTTTAGTTTCGTTTTTTGCGAATACTTTTGTTCCGGATACGGCAAAAGTTTTTTTCACATAACCCAAGCCAATATTTTTTCTAATCCGCGATGAAAAAGCTGTGGATGTAATAGCTCCAACTTCATTTTTATCAGGATCTAATAATGTAAACTTTTCATTATCTTCAATATTTTCAGGAAAACAAACGCCCATCAATAATTTTTGCACTTTATCGTAAGAATCTAATCTGGCAATTACTTCCTGCCCTATATAACATCCTTTTTTAAAATCTATAAGATGATTTATTCGGGCTTCAAGCGGATTATAAGTGTCGTTAAGTTCACTTGGATCTTCCGGAATTCCCTGTTCAATTCTATATACATTATAAGCATCCTCACCAACTAGTTTAAAATCATAAGGACCTTTATTTTCAATCATAAAAGCAATTAGTTTTTTGCTGTTATCTTGATCTGCAAGTATCCAAAATTTAATTTGTCCATTAATGTCTTTTTTCTTTACGAGAAAAAATAAAGTTCCTTCATTACTAATTACATTAAATGAATTATCAGGAATTTCATTTACTGTATCTCCACATGTAAAAGTTAAAAACGAAACTGCTTGCGGACCCAGTATCTCAAACAAACTGAATCTATAATTAGCATCACTAACTAAAACATCGTCTCCAATAATATATTTACTTAGCCAACTCATTATTTTAGATTGAGTTTCTAATGATGAAACTAGCAACAGATAACTTTCGAAATTCAGAACTGTGGCAACACCAATTATTCTTCCTTTTTCAGATGTAAAAATTGTTTTTCGAACATCTTCTTTTTTCAGATCCTTCATTGAGTTTGTAGAAATCCTGTGAAGGAAATCAAGTGAATCCGTTCCTTTCAACTCGATGATTCCGGATGTATTAAGATATCTTAAACCAACACCATTATTAAGGCTGTAAGATTCTTCCTCTAAAGTTGAATAACTTTTAATAATATTCACTCCATCGATCATTTCACTTCTACCACCGAGTGATGTAAAAAACGAAATCATATCTAAATTTATATTATTCACCTCGAACATTATTTCTCCATTATTAAACATCTGTGTTTCGGATAAGAAAGTGGAAAATTTCCGTGGGCAAAGATAAGAAAAAAATTAATAAGGACGAGTCTGTTTGGAGTTCTTTGTGTTGATATAAAGGCTGTCTTTTGTGCTCCAGACAAATGCTACAGAATCTTTTGAGTAAATCTTATCAGCAAGATTATAAAAAATGTGCTCATAATAATCAGGATATTTATCTTTATTGATATTGGCAATCGTTCTTCTAAAGTTTGTACCTTCATAAGTCATTAAGAGATGAGGATATTTTCTGATACCATCAACAAGAAAGTAATTATAATTTATATGCCCCACACCTTGAGCATAATGAAATTTATTTTCAATAAATAGAACTCCATTATATTTCCAGGTTTTCAATGAAAAATTATTAAATCCTCCGTGTGAAGGTATGGGTGCTTCCCAAAGTTTTAGAAGATCATTTCCACGACATTCAAAAAACACAAGGTAAATGAAAGGTGTTCCTAATTTTGTGCTGTCCAAATCAATATAACTTTGATCATATCCAATAATGTTAGCAGGTTCGATCAATCTTTCACCCGGTCTGGATGAAGCTATCACGGTAAAAACATATCGGTTGTTATTTTCATTGTAATATATTATGGCGGGATTGGGAATATTATAAGTTGTTGTTCTGTCAAATTCCAGCAGATAAGTACCGGCTGGATAATTATCAAAAATATATTCCATAACTGATATAGTATCGCAAGAAAATCTTTCCTTAGTGTTTTGTTTTCTCAACTCTAAATTATACTGCTGTATCTTTGCATCCTTTTGCGGATCCTTCGATGCTTCTTCATTATAATTTACTTTTTGTCTTCCACCTTCTTCAGTTTTTGAACAACTTAATAAAAGTAGAAGGATAATCAGAATTATAGGATAAATAAGCGTATGTAATTTAATTTGTCTTAATTTCATCTACCATTTTTAACAATATTTATGCCCCGTATTTAAAAGAAAATAGCCCCAGTTTCACTAATAATTTGAAACACCGGGGCTATCAATTATATACAAATCTTATAATAAAACAATTATTTGGAATATTCATCAAAAAAGTAAGCGGAACTTTTTATCCCAAGCTGAAAATGATTTAGATCAAAATGCTCATTAGGTGAGTGTAGATTTTCGGAATTTAGACCTAATCCCATAAGCACGGGGGAAGCATTCAACCTATTAGCAAATTCGACAACTATCGGTATTGATCCACCTTCACGCATATAAACTGTTTTCTTACCAAATGCTAAAGCCATTGCTTTTGCGCCTGCAATGGTTGCCCTATTTTCTAATGGTGTAATTACAGGATACCCGCCATGCAATCCCGTAATTTTAACGCTTACTTCTTTTGGTGCAATTTTATGAATGAATTTAGTAAAAAGTTTTTCAATTTTTTTTGGATCCTGATTGGGTACAAGGCGCATACTAATTTTAGCAGTTGCCTTGGATGGTATAACTGTCTTAGCTCCCTGTCCTGTAAATCCGCCAAATATGCCGTTGCAATCAAGAGTTGGTCTTGCCCAAATTCTTTCTAGCGTAGTATATCCTTTTTCACCAACAAGGTATTTGAGTCCAATACTTTTTGCGAATTGCTTTTCCGAAAACTTTAAAGTTTTAAAGTTTTCTTTTTCCTTTTTAGAAATTTTTAAAACATCATCGTAAAAACCGTCTATCTTTATTTTCCCATCTTTATCAATTAATTGTGATATCATTTTTGCTAAAACATTTATGGGATTAGGTACCCCACCGCCAAAGCTACCAGAATGAAGATCCTGAGATGGACCTGTTACTTCAACTTCCATATAACATAATCCGCGCAAACCATAAGTAATAGTAGGAATGCCCGGTGCGAATAATGATGTATCGGAAATTAAAACTGCATCTGATTTTAGAAGATCAGTATTATTTTTTAAGAATAAGGAAAGATTATTGCTGCCAATCTCTTCCTCACCTTCAATGAGAAATTTTACGTTTAATGGAAGACTTCCCTTTGTTTTAAAATATGACTCAACACTTTTAATGTGCATATACATCTGACCTTTATCATCAGTAGCACCGCGAGCAAATATTTTATCCCCGATAATTGTAGGTTCAAATGGCGGCGTTGACCATAGTTCTATTGGGTCAACAGGTTGAACATCATAATGACCGTAAATAAGAACAGTTGGTTTATCCGGCGCATCTAACCATTCACCATAAATAAGCGGATGTCCCTCAGTTTGAAAAATTTCAACACGGTTTAATCCTGCATCTTTCAATTTATCTGCGACAAATTGAGCCCCAAGCTGCATGTCTTTTTTGTTTTCAGGAAGAGTACTGATGCTGGGAATTTTTAAAAATTCTTTTAACTCTTCAACATATCTGGTTCTGTTGGATTCAATATAGTCTATTACTTCTTTCACAGGTTGGTGCTCCTTAATTGTAATTAATTTTGTATTTGAAAATTATTGGAATTAATTCTTTAAAGTTTTTTATTGTTGTCGAATCTAATTTATCTAAAATATTTTGATCTGGTATAAAAGCCTCTTTCCAGGGGTCATCAATAAGATACAAATTATTATCATCATCCATTGTGATGCTTTCTAACGATGGATTATAGTTCAATTCAGGATAACCTGGAATTCTGGTTGAACAATCAAATAGGAAAGAGTTTATTACATTCAGGTTTTCATCAAATTTGATATTAAATATTTTTCTTTGATTTCTATCTATGCCCCACAATGAATAATCTTTATCTGAAAACAATCCACAAACAGTATGAATTCTAAGACTCTTAGTACTTATTTCTCTTATGATTGTTCTATCGGATTTATTGGCAACAAAAATTACGGAGCTATCAGCAACCTGATAATTTTTTGTAAAGCCTTCGAGTCCTAAATAGAAATAATTTCCGTCAGTAGCAAGTCCTTCGTAACCAATATTTTTATCAGTGTATTTAAGAAAAGTCTCACGCGGTTCAAATTCTAACTTTTCAAAGTATGAAATCTCTTTAAAGGGAAACTCATCAGTCGCAAAATGTATTTTAAATATTCCGACATAATCCCGATAATTATTTCCATTCCCTTCTATTGATAAATAAACTGAATTCGTCAAACGATCAAAAACTATTTCTTCAAAATCTGCTTTTGGTAATGTGGAAAGGAATTGCTTAGCACTATCCGAAAAAATTAAGGGCTTAATAGTAAAAGAACCATCGTTACTGATTTCAAGTGAATGAATACTTCCAATATCATCCGCAACTAAAAAATATTTTTTACAGGATTCAGATTCAATAAAAGCTATTCCGGAAGTTTGATCTGTTCTGCATTCCAAAGTGGTTAACCAAAGAGGATAATGAGAATCAAGTTTCAAGTTAAACAATTCATTTTGCGCAAAAATGAAAGAGTAGGAAAAAAATAATAACAAGTAAGTTAGAGTGCGAATCATTAATATTGAAAAATTATTGCCACCAAATATATAACATTAATTTGAGAAGTTAATAAAATTTCATTCCTTGTTAAACTTTTTTGCCTTAACTATCTTTGACTAATGATTTTATTCCGCTACATATTAAAAGCACACTTTATTCCTTTTCTGTTTTCGCTGATAACGCTCATTTTCATCTTTTTACTTCAGTTTATGATGAAATTTGCTGACCGGTTGGTAGGAAAAGGTTTGGACACGTGGGTAATTGCAAAATTAATTGCATACAACTTATCCTGGATGGTTGTGCTTGTTGTTCCAATGGCAACACTGGTTGCTACACTTATGGCTTTTGGAACTATGAGTCAAAATAATGAAGTAACGATTATGAAATCATCGGGAATAAGTCTTTATAAGATGATGCTGCCTCCATTCCTTGCCAGTATAGTTGTTGCATTACTTCTTTACCAGTTTAATAATAAGGTTCTTCCTGATGCTAATCATCAGGCAAAAATATTAATGAGTGATATTTCCCGCACTAAACCAACTCTTTCGCTTGAGCCGGGATTTTTTTCTCAAGAAGTTTCAAACTATGCAATATTAGTCCGTTCGATTGATCAAAAAACAAACGATTTATATCAGATTACATTATATGATTATTCAAATCCAACAAAAATAAATGTTGTAACTGCGGATAAAGGAAAAATATTTTTTTCAAAAGATCAGACTAAATTGATAATGGATCTTTATCAAGGTGAAATACACGAATCTGATATTCAAAATACTACTACATACAGAAAGCTTGAATTTCAAAAGCATATAATCGCTATGAATGCTGATCAATTTTCTTTTCAGCAATCCGGTCCAACTTCGCGCGGTGAAAGAGAAATGAGCGTTGAAGATATGCGGTATATTACAGATAGCCTAAATCAAATATTAAAATCTGAACAAGTATTATTCGTTAATGAGTGTAAGAAACAATTATTTATAGATAGATCTTTTAACAATAAATTAATTCAGAAAAATCCAAACAAAAACATTGATGTAGCTTACCTAAAAGCAATTGAAAGAATTAAAACTACAAGAAATATTATAACATCAAACTATAACAGACTTGAATGGACACAGCGTGAAATAGAAAAATATGAAGTTGAGATTTATAAAAAATTTGCACTGCCTGCTGCTTGCATTATCTTTATTCTCATTGGTGCTCCTTTAGGCGTGATGGTTAGGAAAGGTGGATTCGGAGTAGCGGCAGGAATCAGTCTGCTTTTCTTTTTAATTTATTGGTCGTTTTTAATTGGCGGTGAAAAATTATCCGAACGAGGATTCTTTTCTCCCTTTCTTGGTATGTGGGCAGCTAATATTGTTTTAGGAATTGCAGGAATTATTCTAACTATAAAAACAAATAAAGAAGTAAAGACAATTACATTTGACTTTTTCAAAAAACTTATTCCCAAACGATTCAAGCAAAAAGAATTAATAGATGAAAATAATTGATAAATATCTTATCAAACAATTCATTCAAACTATTCTCTTTGGATTGCTTGCCTTTACAATAATTTTCATTGTTATTGATGCAATGGAAAATCTTGATGATTTTATAGATCAAAATGTACCTGCAATACAAATCATACACTATTACATTGTTTTTTCACCTGAGATAATAAAACTAATGACTCCCGTTGGAGTTTTATTTGCCGCACTTTTTACTGCCGGTAAAGCAGCAAATTTAAGTGAGCTTACGGCAATAAAAGCAAGCGGTGTAAGTTTGTTTAGGTTTATGCTTCCATTTATAATTACCACGATTTTAATTAGTGCCTTTTCTGTTTACTTCAGTGGTTATGTAGTACCGATGGCAAACAAAACTAAACTAAACATTGAACAACAATATTTAAAGAAAAACTTAAGTTTTACCGGAAGCAATATTTATTTCCAAGATTCAAAATCAAGAATTGTTAGTATTTCTTTTTTTGATGTCAATACGAATAATGCAAACAGAATTAGCATTCAGGATTTTAATCCAGACGATCTAAAAAAAATGACTGCGAGAATCGATGCAGTAAGTCTTTCATACGATACACTTAAAAATATCTGGGTTGCAAATGATGGGACAAAAAGAATTTTTTACGGGAATAAACAATCAGCCGAATATTTTTCTAAACTTGAATTGAAAGATCTAAATTTCTCTCCTGCTGATTTATTAAAAAAGCAAACCCGCCCTTCTGAAATGAATCTGGCTGAACTTGGGGATTTAATTCAATCGCAAAAATCTGCCGGTAATGATCCAACTTCAACACAAATTGAATTTCACTCACGAATTGCATTTGCTGTTACAAGCGTAATCGTAGTTCTTTTTGGAGTACCGATTTCGACAAACAAACGGAAAGGCGGCTTGGCATCTCAGGTTGGGTTGAATATACTTGTAACTTTTTTATATTTAGTTTTTATGAAAGTAAGTCAGGCTTTTGGAAAAAATGGTTCATTAAATCCGGTTATAACAGCATGGTTTGCAAATTTTATTTTTATGATTGCGGCGGCAGTTAATCTTTGGCGAGCAAGACAATAAAAAAAACCGGTCCATTTTTGAACCGGCTTAAATAAAATAAATTTACATTAACTTAATTAACTTTTTCACCACTTTTAGGTGGAATAAATCCAAAATGCTGATTAGGAGCAGATTCAATACTAATCTCACCAAACTTAGCTTCATATTTTTCGATATTATCTTTTAAAGCTTTCATAAGCATTTTTGCATGTTGTGGTGTTGTAATAATTCTGGCGTAAACTTTGGCTTTAGGCACGCCTGGAACAATTCGAGTAAAATCAATTATAAACTCCGCCGGTGAATGCGAAATGATAGCGAGATTAGAGTAAATCCCTTCAGCTTCTTTTTCACCAAGCTCAATATTTATCTGTTGTCCCTGTGGTTGTTTATTCTGATCCATAATTATTATTTTCTCAATTCATCTGCTTTTTTGAAAGCATTATTTGCATCGTCTTGCATACCAAGTACAGAGTAAACTTTACCCATAAATTCCCATGTCTGTGAGGTAGCATCCTTCATCTGAACTGCTTTTTCCAGATAAGGTAAAGCTGCCTGATATTTAGTTTTGTATTCATCACTCATCTTACCTTCAGCATCAGCTTTTTTGTTAAGATAATTACCCCATTTAATATAAGTAACGCCAAGATTATAAATAGCATTATCATAATTAGGATCAATTTCGATCGCTTTTTTAAATTGCTGTTCAGCTTCTGCGTAATTCTCTGCACCTAATAAAAGCACACCATAATTATATCTGTAATATTTATTTTCAGGTTCAGCCTCAACACCTTTTCTAAAAGGTTCAATTGCTTCTGCTGTTCGATCAGCACCAATGTATGAATTGGAAAGAGTAAGTAATATGTCAGAGTCGTTTGGATAAAGTTTTAAGCCTTCCTGTAAAACATCAATGCTCTTATTAAATTCAACTTTAGCTTCATCAACTTTACCTTGAGTTTTTAGGTTGTTACCATTTACGTAATAAATCTCCCCTAAAAATTTATAACCATCAACGCCTTTATGTTTTTCAATTAGTTTTTTCAAGGGATCGATAGCAGCATTGTTATCGCCTTTGCTTAAATAAACGAAAGCGAGATTTTTGTACGTATCAACAGAATCAGGTTCAATCATAATAGCAGATTGGAAATCAGCGATAGATTTATCATAAAATACCTTTGCACTGTCGGTATCTGTTGATTTAACTCCTCTTTGATACAAATTTACACCACGATTAAATGCTTGTGCCCAAAAATATTTTTTTGAATCATCAATATTTTTTGCAAAAGCATTGCTGATTCCAAGAGAACTATTATAAGCCTTAACCATATCCGGATAATTATTTTGTTCGCCATAAACGTAACCGAGTAAATAATATCCCTCGTCACTTTTTGGATTTTTAGTAATTTCCTTTTGCAGCACTTCAATGGCTTTGTCAAAATTTTTCTGCTGGATATATAATTTAGCGCTGGTAATTTCCGTTGAGCCGCATTGATATCCCATAAACATCATGCCTAACATTAAGAATACTACTATGAACAGTTTTGAATTTTTCATTTTTACTCCACTATATACTTATAAATTATTATTAAGATTTTGCTACTTAATTAAATTCTACTTTTCAAAGATACAATTATTATTAAAAAATCTATAACAAATAATTTGAGCATAATTAAATCTTTAAATTGATTTTGCATCGTTAAAAGGATATTTTTTAATAAGAAATAAGAGGTTTTCCGTGAACACAGAACAAATTATCAGAACCATTCCAAAAGTACTTCTTCACGATCATCTCGACGGTGGTTTGCGCGCACAAACCATTATCGATCTTGCCGATGAACTTGATTACAATAAACTTCCCACCAAAGATCCAAAGAAATTAGCAGAGTGGTTTCACCGCGGTGCTAACAAAGGAAATCTTGTAGAGTATCTGCAGGGTTTTGAGCACACTACAGCAGTTATGCAAACCAGAGAAGGATTAGAGCGTGTTGCCTATGAAATGTTGGAGGATATGAAAAATGACGGAGTTGTTTATGTTGAAACAAGATTTGCTCCGGTTTATCATAGAGCAAAAGGATTATATTATGAAGACTCAGTAAAAGCTGTATTAGCAGGATTAGAAAAGGGTAAAAAAGATTTTGGTGTTGGCTATGGTTTGATTTTATGCGGAATGCGAAATATGAAGGACACTCTTGATATAGCTGAACTTGCAGTAAATTTTAGAAACGATGGTGTTGTTGGTTTTGATCTTGCCGGAGAAGAAGGCGGCTATCCACCCAAAAAACATATCGAAGCATTTCAATACATTCAACGAGCTAATTTTAATATTACAATCCACGCCGGTGAAGCATTTGGGAAAGAATCTATCTGGCAGGCAATACAATGGTGCGGCGCTCACCGCATTGGGCATGCAACACGATTGCTTGAAGATATTGTTTTAGATTCCGAAGGTAATGTTATTAGTTTCGGTGAACTTGCACAGTATGTTTTGGATAAAAGAATTCCTTTGGAGATTTGTCTTCTTTCAAATGTTCATACAGGCGCAGTTGATAAAATTGAAAATCATCCGTTTGGAATTTTGTACAAAGAAAAATTCCGAGTTACACTTAACACAGACGATAGATTGATGAGTGATACGACAATGACAAAAGAATTTTTAACGGCGATTAAGTACTTTAATCTTAACTTTGAAGATTTTGAAAAAATTACAATCAATGCGATGAAATCAGCTTTCATTCCCTACAAAGAAAGGCTGCATTACATTTATAATGTTATTAAACCCGGTTACCAGAATATAAGAGACAAAATTTTATCATTCAATAACCATAAAGGAGAAAATGAAAAAACTATTCGCTAACTATAATTTTGAATTCGATAAGAATGAAAAAAAGTTACTAATCAATTTTTGTAAACAAGCTATTAAACAAATGTCTGGTGATGACAAATTCTTTGCCGAAGAAAAAGCATTTAATTCCATCATCGAAAAACTTAAACAAGATGAAGGAACAGTTAAGTTGGTAAAGAATGAAAAGATAAGACTTACACATCAGCTTAAACAAAACTCTGAGTTTATGAAAAAAGAAATGAAGAAAAGTTGGTTTCTAAAAAAGTGGCTTTACAAATCTCTTTACAAACAGTATGATAATTTATTAGAAAAGCATTTTAAGGATTAAGAATGTTAACAGATCATAAAAACATAATTGCACCAACCGGTACAAAAATTTCCTGCAAAGGATGGATTCAAGAAGCTGCAATGCGTATGCTGATGAATAATCTTCATCCCGATGTTGCAGAAAATCCTGAAGAGTTAATTGTGTATGGCGGAAGCGGAAAAGCTGCTCGCAACTGGGAAGCTTACGAAGCAATTATAAAATCATTAAAGAATTTAGAGAATGATGAAACGCTTTTAGTTCAATCCGGCAAGCCTGTTGGTATTTTTAAAACACACACAAATGCACCACGAGTAATAATTTCAAACTCAATGCTTGTTCCCGATTGGGCAACGTGGGATGAATTCCGCAGACTTGAACATCTTGGTCTAACAATGTACGGGCAAATGACTGCCGGTAGCTGGATTTATATCGGCACCCAAGGAATCTTACAAGGCACTTATGAAACATTTGCAGAAGCGGCTAAAAAATATTTTGGTGGATCATTAAAAGGCAGATTTGTTTTAACCGCGGGTTTAGGCGGAATGGGCGGTGCTCAACCTCTTGCCGCAACATTTAACGGCGCTGCTTTTCTTGGTGTTGAAGTTGATCGTGCAAGAATCCAGAAGCGAATTGATACCGGTTATGCTGATGTAATTACAGATAATCTTGATGAAGCATTAAAAATTGTTCTTGATTCAAAAGCAAAAGGTAAGGCAATTTCTGTCGGATTAGTTGGCAATGCCGGCGAAGTTCATCACGAAATTTTAAAACGTGGAATTATCCCAGATATTGTTACTGATCAAACATCTGCACACGATATGTTAAATGGTTACGTTCCAATTGGAATGAGTTTTGAAGAAGCTCTTGAATTAAGAAAATTAAATCCTGAAAAATATATTTCACTTGCCCGCAAAACTGTTGTAAGGCATGTTGAAGCAATGTTAGAGTTTAAAAAACGCGGATCAATAGTTTTTGATTATGGAAATAACATTCGAGGCGAAGCAAAAGAAAACGGACTAACAAATGCTTTTGATATTCCCGGATTTGTACCAGAATTTATACGTCCCCTTTTCTGCGATGGCAAGGGTCCATTCCGTTGGGTTGCACTTAGCGGTGATCCAAATGATATTTATGTAACTGATCAAGCAATACGAGAAGCTTTTCCAGAAAACAAACAACTTATCAATTGGATTGATATGGCACAAAAGAAAGTTCACTTTCAGGGATTGCCTGCGCGCATTTGCTGGCTTGGTTATGGTGAGCGTGCAAAGATGGGAAAGATTTTTAATCAGCTCGTTGCCGATGGAAAAGTAAAAGCACCAATCGTTATTGGAAGAGATCATCTTGATTGCGGTTCTGTTGCATCACCAAACCGAGAAACTGAAGGTATGATTGACGGCAGCGACGCAATAGCTGATTGGCCAATTCTTAATGCATTGTTAAATGCAATCGGAGGTGCAAGCTGGGTATCAGTTCATCACGGCGGTGGAGTTGGAATTGGTAAATCAATTCATGCCGGAATGGTAGTAGTTGCGGATGGAACAAAAGAAGCTGAAGCAAGATTGGAAAGAGTTCTTACTTACGATCCGGGCATGGGTATTATGCGTCACGCTGATGCAGGATACAAACAAGCAATTGATAATGCAAAAAAATGGAATGTTAAAATTCCGATGATGAAATAGAAGCCATTCGCTAGACGTCATTGCGAGGAGTTCTACGACGAAGCAATCTATTATACTTGAAGTTAATTTAAGTATACTAATTAGTAAAAACATTATGCGTCATTCCCACGAAAGCCTGCCTGATGGCAAGGCAGGTGGGAATCCATTTTGTCTTAGAGGTTATAGATTCCCGCTTTCGCGGGAATGACAATGTAGTTATGAAAACACATTTGAAGAAAATATTTGAACTTATTCTTTTAACGCTTACAGTTAGCTCTTTTCTAATTGCACAAGACAATAACAAAATAGATTTTGAGAATTGCACTTTTAAAGAATTTCCGCTTTATGGTATGGTAAAATTTGTAGAATCGTTTCCTGGTGTGCCATAGGAATTAAATCCAGTGTCACACTGAGCCTGTCGAAGTGTGACCTTAGTTCAATAAAAATCTGGTCATCCTTCGACAGGCTCAGGATGACAATTGAATATAAATAATATCAAAGAGGTCAATATGAAACTTAAAGTATTAGTCGCAGACAAATTTCCGGATAAGTATATCCAGCAAATGAAAGACCTTGATCTTGAAGTAATTTACAATCCAAAACTTGGAGAAAAAGATCTTCCTGAAGCAGCAAAAGATGTTGATATTGTTATTGTTCGCTCCACAGTAGTAAATGAAGAAACAATCAACAACAGCAAAAAACTTAATCTTATCATTCGCGCCGGTTCCGGTGTAAATAATATCCACATTGCGGCAGCAAATAAAAAAGGGATTTACGTTACCAACTGTCCGGGTATGAATGCGGTTGCCGTTGCAGAACTTGCAATTGGATTGATGATTTCTCTCGATCGTTTTATACCAGATAACATTGCTGATTTTAATAAAGGCGTTTGGAATAAAGATAAATTTTCAAAAGGCAAAGGTTTAAAAGGCAAAACACTTGGATTGATTGGTGTTGGAAATATTGGGAAAGAAGTTGCAAGACGTGCCCTTGCTTTTGAAATGAATGTTTACGGAAAAGATATTACACGAATTGAAGGCGTGCAGATAAAAGATTTCAGTGAAATGGATCAGTTACTTCCGTTGTGTGATATTGTTACCATTCACCTCCCCGCTACTCCGCAAACAAAAGGTTTGTTTAACAAACAGATGTTTAGCTATATGAAAAATGGCGCTTATCTTATCAACACTTCACGACAAGATATAATTGTGGAAGATGATCTGCTTGAAGCAATTAAAGAAAAAAATATTCGTTATGCTTGCGATGTTTTTAAAGGTGAACCTGAAGGAAAGTCTGGCGAAGTTTCATCTAAACTGCAAAACAATTCTAACATTTATGTAACGCACCATATCGGAGCTTCCACAGAGCAGGCACAGGATGCAGTTGCTGAAGAAACTATAAACATAATTAAAAAATTTGTTTACAGCGGAGTTATTGATCATTGGGTTAACAGAGCAAAGAAAACAGATGCACATTACCAGCTTGTTGTTAAACATTATGATAAACCGGGCGTGCTTGCAAGTGTACTTGATGTTATAAGAAGCAGTAAGATTAATATTGAAGAAATTGAAAACATAATTTTTGAAGGCGGTATTGCTGCTTGCTGCACAATGAAATTACAAAACGGTGCTTCTGCAGAGATGTTAAAGAAGATAAGCGAAAATCCGGATGTGCTTAGCGTTAGTCACGTGGAAATTTAGTCTTATAAAAAAGGCGACTGATAGTCGCCTTCTATTTTTTATTCAATTATCTTTTTTCTCCAGAGTTTGTCATTTGAGATATAATAAAGATAATCATCACCTAAAGTAAACAGAGTTTGGTTTTCATAAGGGAAAGGATCAAATGCAGGTAATTCACTGTCAAATACTTTCCAATCAAAATTTGATTGATTTGTATACAGTATAACTCCCTTATTATCCATTACGAATAGTCTATCAGAATTAAAAACGAATGTATTAGGCAAAACAATTTCATTAGTTGATAAAAAAGGAGTACAATCGGTCCAACTCGTACCGTAAGAATCAGAATATTTTATTATACTACAATTTAATCCATATACTCTTGAATTAATTTTTACGAATCTGTTAATCTCTCCTTCACTATTATTGATCCCAGTCGCAGTGTGCCAGTTGTCAAAACTATCATCTGAATAATAGACTTTGCCATTACTGATAAAGAGGGTTCCCCCTATTTTTTCTAATGCTACAACTCTCCAGGGTGTTTCAACTGAATCAGGACAACTCCACGTTTCTCCATTATCTGAAGAATAGAAAATTCCTTTCACGTGCCCGGACATATTTGCAGTTTTGTTATTGCCGAGATATATTTTTTCTGATTCCACACACATACTTGTGAGTCCTGGTATACTGTAACTAGCACCTACAAAATTTCTTAAGAACAAATCCTCGCTCCAGGATAATCCATTATCTGTGGATTTAAATAGACCATCATAACCAGAAATAAAAAAGGAATTACCCTCTACTGATAAGAAGCCATTGGTGTAATTTGGAAGAAAATTTAAACTACTAACTTGCCAGTTTTTCCCACTATCCAGTGAAACAGCAAATTTATATCCCTCATTGTAGCAAACCATATAGATTGGACTACCCTTAGTTTTTAAATAAAGATAATCACCAGGTAAATCAGCAACTTTTTCCCAACTAGATACAGCGCATTGCGCCATAAATAAAGTAACCCAGAGCAATTTGGGTTAAGGTCGTTGC
>JAVHOU010000148.1:0-13731 GCA_036170275.1 Ignavibacteriaceae bacterium | reverse complement strand
GCATCAATTCAGAAGAATCTGTTTTATCTTACCGGTTACAAAAGAAGACCAACTTCATTTTAAATAATACAATTAGTTTTCTAATCTATTTATTTACATTTTTTATTTTCTATTACATTAAAAGGGAGTCGATACTTTTAGAATCGAATTACGCAAGACTTTTCGGTTTTTTAATCATATCTCTAATTACCGGTACTATATTATCAAATAAGTTTAACCTAACAAGACAGCACGAAATTGGACAAACGATAAGGAAATTATATGTATCGTTAGTTATTAGTCTGGGCAGTATCACAATTCTTCTTTTGATATACAATGTGGGAAATATATCACGTTACCAGCTAATGGGCACAATGTTAAGCGGTTTTGTAATTGAGGTATATTATTATGTTATGATATCTGAGAGACGGAAACAGATAAACTTAATAGATCGGGCTAAAGTATCTTTTAACTATCTCCTAACAGATGCCATTATACTCTCATTATTTTGTTACTTTTTGATAATAAGAAACATAAAGCCGGAAAATATTAATGAAAAGCATTTAATAATGCTGGCAGCAATTTACATAAGCTGGCTGTTTTCTGCGGCAACGACTCATAAATTTAATCCCATTGAAATAGCCAAAAACAAATGGAATGCTTTCGGTCTGCAAATTAAATTTTACTTACTGATAATTTCATTAGTTGGCTTGTCTGTTTATTTATTACAGTTAAAC
The DNA here is from genome assembly GCA_036170275.1 of Ignavibacteriaceae bacterium. Classification (GTDB taxonomy): domain Bacteria; phylum Bacteroidota; class Ignavibacteria; order Ignavibacteriales; family Ignavibacteriaceae; genus IGN3. The sequence goes on along the minus strand of JAVHOU010000148.1, from coordinate 13,015 downwards.
CCTGGAAACTGGGAACATTTTATACAAGCTATAATAGCATATTCAGCAGTATCATTTTTACTGTTTATTTTTCTGTTTGCAGAAAAGGTAAAGAATAAAAGTGATGAGGTTACAGCTATATTTTTAAAAGCTTACGAACTTAAAGGTCCGGCAATTCCATCTTTTGTAAAGAAAAATTTTTCAAAATACAGTTTTAAGAATATTGAAGCGACTGAATCGGTATTAAAGCAAAAGCTACAATTTGAGTTTCTGAAAGATTATGAAGATGTGTTTTTATTCCTTGATAGAATGCTTGACTTAAAATCATTTGATACAAGAAAAACTTTTATAATAAGATCTTCTGATCCTTATAATATATCGGTACTTAACCCGGAATCTCATCAGCTATTAATCAACTTACACGAATTAAATGATCAGAGAAGAATAAATGATTATTTAAGAATCGTTAATAAGCGGCTGATTAAGGGCGGGGTATTTGTCGGGGCATTAGTGCCCAATAAAAACAGGTACAACAGATTTTTAAAAAGTTATCAATTTTTAATTGCGAATATATTTTCATTCATTGATTTTATCTGGAAGAGGGTATTTCCAAAACTGCCCCTTATAAGGAAAATCTATTTTACATTCACAAGAGGCAAAGACGCGGCAATATCACTTGCGGAGGGATTAGGCAGATTAGTTTATTGCGGCTTTGAAATATTAGATCTGACTGAAATTAACGAGACTGTGTATTTTGCTGCAGTAAAAGCAAAAGAATCTTCAACTGAAGAAAATCCGCATTATAGTCCTATTTTTAAGATGAGGCGAATAGGTGAAAATGGAAAAACAATTTATGTATATAAATTAAGGACGATGCATCCATACTCAGAGTTTATTCAGGATTTTGTGTATAAGCAGAATGATTTAGAATCGGGGGGCAAGTTTAAGGATGATTTTAGAATACCGGCTTGGGGAAAACTCTTTAGAAAGTTATGGCTTGATGAATTACCAATGTTAATCAATTGGCTTAAGCGGGATTTAAAGTTTGTGGGTGTAAGACCACTAAGTAGTCATTATCTAAATTTATATTCAAAACAGCATCAGGAAAGAAGAAAGAAATTTAAACCGGGTCTGGTACCTCCCTTTTATGCTGATATGCCCGTAACTATTAACGAAATAGAAGAATCAGAAAGTAAATATTTGGATGCCTATGAAAAGCATCCGGTCAAAACTGATATAACATATTTCTTCAGAGCATTATATAACATCTTAATTAAGCATAAAAGAAGTCAATAATGGGAAATGGCTAATGGTTGAGGGATGCCTGCCCTTCGCCGCAAAGAAGTGGCGGGTTGGAAAAGAGGAAGTTGAATTTTGGAAAATCTTAATTAGTTATTTTATTAGTATCTATAGCTTCAATATTAAATTTCAAATCATAAATGTCAGTGTAATATGATTAAAAAGGCTTTAATAATTCTTGTGTTAGTATTTATGAATTCAATCATAAATCATAAATCATCCTTCATTAATGCCCAGGTAGTTTACGTTCCATTGGAAAATGGTGTTTATAGCTTTCTTGAAAGACAGAATCTTAAAGGATTGATAGAACTGGATGATGAGGTTAAACCATTTTCAAGAATATACATTGCTCATAAACTTATTGAGTTAGAGAGTGAGTACAAGTTCAAGTTTAAGAATCAAGACAAAGAAATATTGAATGAGGTGGAAAATGATGAACTTGATTTTTATTTACAGGAATATTTTTATGAAATCCAAAATGTAAATCCCGATAAATCTGCAAAGATGTTAAAAGCAGAAGATAATAGTTCATCGAAATTGATTCCAGGACAGGTTTTCAAAAATCATCCCAACTCGGCGGGCAGGCAGCCAATTAAAGAGCGCTGGTTCTTATTCAGTTATTCAGATTCAATGTTTAATCTTAAACTATCGCCTACTGCTGGGTACGGCATAACAACTACCGGAAATAAATCAGGGCATATCCGCTGGGTGGGGCTATCATCTTATACAACTTATTCTGATTGGTTTGGAGCAAGTTTCGATATAAGGGATAAAGGAGAGTTTGGGGATAATGTAGACAAAGAAAAATCATTTTCATCAACACGGGGTGCGTGGTATAAAAATGCACCGGATGGAATTGAATACAGCGATGTTAAAGGAAGTATTAATTTTAACTGGAGCTGGGGAAGCGTTTCCTTGATCAAAGATTATATGCAATGGGGACATGGAAATTTCGGACAGCTAATACTTTCCGATAAAGCTCCCTCCTACCCGCAAATCAGATTAAATCTTAGACCAACTGCGTGGTTAAGGTTTTCTTATATGCATGGCTGGTTAAATTCATTAGTCCTGGATTTAGCTTCATTTTATTATTCATACCCGGGCACGATCAGTGAACGCTTAAGAAAAACTTACATAAGCAAATACATTGCAGCAAATTTAATAACAATTACTCCCTGGAAACGAATTGATATATCTGCAGGAAATGCTATCGTTTACAGTGGTGATTTAAGACCGGAGTTTTTCATTCCTTTTATGTTTTATAAATTTCTTGATCATAATACAGGCAGGGGTGATATTGGGGATGGCAATGGAATGCTGTTTTTTGATTTATCTGTCAAGTATCCCGAACGGTTTCAATTCTATTCAACAATGTTTATTGATGTAACCGAGATAAGAAATTTATTAGATGGGAATTATAAAAATACCTGGATAGGGTTTACATTAGGTGGAAAAACAATCGATCTTTTAATTCCTAACCTAGATCTTACACTGGAGTACACAAGAATTAATCCCTGGGTTTACGAACACAAAGACGAGACGACAACGTACAAGCATATCAATTATACTTTAGGGCATTGGCTCGGTCAGAATGCGGACCAAATACGCTTACAATTAAATTACCAGTTATTACGCGGATTAAAGTTTATGTTTTTTGCCGAACGTGTAAGAAAAGGCGGATTGGAACCAATTTATTATGCATATGAAGGAATGAATGTAAAAGATATTAATTTTCTTTATTCACCTTTAAGAAAGGAATACAGAATAGGGCTGGATGTTTCGTATGAATATATGCATAATATGTTTGTAAAAGCATCTTATATCTATTCTGACATCAGTGATGAGGACCCGACAAGGGAACCCTTATTTTTAATTGGCAGTAAGAATTCATTTTCAATTACATTATTTTATGGATTATAATTTTTAATTAATTTACATTCACTACCTGGGGAGGTAATATCGTGAGAATTAGAGTTACAGCAGTTAGTTTTTTTGTTATCGGTTTAGTTTTTCTTCCATCACTGTTTGCACAAAATAGTGATGCTAAAATATTTCATCCATTATCAGGGAGATTCTCTGTCGGATTAGAAGGCGGTGCTACGTATAGTAGGACTGACTTTAAGAATTCAGGATTTGATTATATCACGAGAGGATCATTCGATTACTTCTTCCCTTCAACAAATCAGGCTGCCTTCGGAATAAAAGTATTTGGCGGTTTTGGTTACATTAACGGGGATGGTTATGCAAGCTCTGAATTTCCAAATGCAGAAAACTTCAGATCGCTGCTATACTATCTTGGTGCAGGAGGAACCTTTAATTACGAAATAAGCAAGACTGTAATTCCATATCTGATGGGAGGAATATCATATCTTTATTTCGATCCCAAAGATAAAGATGGAAATAACATGCCGGTCAGTACAAAAGCATTCAGTCCCCACAAAATGATGTTTATTGGTGAACTTGGATTCAGATTTTTATTGTCTGATAATTTAGGTTTAACTGCTGGTACAGGTGTAGATTATGTAAATTCAGATAAGCTGGATAATGTAATTAAAGGAACTGATAATGATATATTTTTTCATGCAATGTTTGGATTAACATATTATTTTAGTGGAATAAAAGATACTGATGGTGATGGCGTGAGAGATAAATATGATCAGTGCCCTGATACTCCTCCGAATGTAACAGTTGATGAATTTGGGTGTCCCGTTGATGCAGATAAAGATGGAGTACCGGATTATATGGATCAATGCCCGCATACTCCTGCAAATATAACTGTTGATGCAAATGGATGCCCGGTTGATGCTGATCAGGATGGTGTACCCGATTATCTGGATTTGTGTAAAGACACACCATCGGGTGTAAAAGTGGATTCACGTGGCTGTCCAACTGATTCGGATGAAGATGGAATACCTGATTATAAAGATCTTTGTCCAAATACTCAGATTGGTACAGAAGTAAATAAATGGGGCTGCCCAATAGAAGAAAAAGTTTATGAGCCAATTAAGAAAACTGAATTTATTTTAAGCGGCGGAATTAATTTTGAATTAGGTAAAGCAGATTTACTTAGTGCAGCTTACCCTGAACTTGAAAAGATTGTAAAAGTTATGAGTGATTATCCTGATACAAAATGGAAGATCGAGGGACACACTGATAATACTGGTTCTGCCAAAATAAATAAGGAGCTTTCACTCCAACGAGCAAAATCTGTTTTCAATTTCTTCATCAGTAGAGGCGTAGATGCTAAAAGGTTATCAGCTAATGGTTTTGGACCGGATTTTCCTATTGCAGAAAATAATACTGAGACGGGTAAAGCGTTAAATAGAAGAGTTGCTATAATTCTAGTTTCGGGAAACAATATTGAAAACTCCGGTGATGTGAAAACAGGTGAAGTAAAAACAAATGAAGTTAGGAAATACAATTCCATTGTAGAAAGAAATGTTGGGAACATGATTTTTACAGATGGTTATTTGTATTGTTTTCAGGTATCTTCGTGGCGTTCAAGAATAAAAGCCGAAGCCGAGATGAAAAAAATGCAATCTGCCGGTTATAATTCTTTTATTGTTATTGCTGAACTGCCTGAGCTTGATGGAACGTGGTACAGAGTTAGGATTGGATATTTTAACTCATTGGATGAGGCAATAAAAGTTAAGAGTAAGATGTAATAAATACAATTGAAAGATTAAAAGATTGAACAATTACAATATTGAAAAATTGTAAGATTATTAAAGATTGAAATTCTACCGAATGATTAAAAAAATAATTTCAGTTGTTGGTGCGCGGCCAAACTTTATGAAGGTTGCACCAATCCACAAAGCTTTTAGCAAATTAAGAATTAAGGATGAAGAATTTTTAGGTCTCCCATCGTCTTCGCTCAGGATGACGACAGAGGATAACAAAATTGTTACCGCAAATTACAATCAACTTACAATTCAACATTTAATTTGTCATACTGGTCAGCATTATGATGAAAAGATGTCTGATATATTTTTTCATCATTTAGGATTACCTAAACCGGATTATTATTTAGGTATAGGCAGCGGTTCCCATGCAGAGCAGACCGCCAGAATTATGATTGAGTTTGAAAAAGTTTTGCTAAAAGAAAAACCCGATCTTGTAATAGTGGTGGGTGATGTTAATTCCACAATTGCATGCAGTTTAACCGCAAAAAAACTGCATATTAAAGTAGCTCATATTGAAGCTGGTCTAAGGAGCTTTGACAGGGATATGCCGGAGGAATTGAATCGTATTCTTACTGATTCAATTTCCGATTATCTATTTGTTACCGAGCAGAGTGGATTAGTGAATCTAAAAAATGAAGGTGTAGATCAAGGTAAAATATTTTTTGTCGGTAATTGTATGATCGATAGTTTGATAAACATACTTGATGTGAGTTCAAAATCAAATATTTTAAATGAGCTTAAACTTGATCCGGATAATTTTGTTCTTGTTACTATGCATCGCCCGAGTAATGTGGATACGGAAGAAAGATTAACAGAACTTGTTAAGTTGTTATCATCCATATCAAAGAAAAGAAAAATAGTCTTCCCTGTTCATCCCAGAACAAAAAAGAATTTAGAAAGATTCGGACTGTTAGATAAATTAAATGCCAACGTTATACTAACTGATCCAATCGGTTACATTGATTTTGTTGCATTAATAAAAAATACCGAGTTGATACTTACGGACAGCGGCGGCATTCAGGAAGAAAGCACTTATCTTGGTATACAATGTATAACGCTGCGTAAAAGTACTGAAAGACCTTCAACTGTTGAAGTTGGGACTAATCAATTAGTGGGCGAAGATTTTGATAAAGCAGAACAAGCTGCTATTAAAATTCTGAATGGATTTAGAAAAGCAGGAAAAATACCAGAGCTTTGGGATGGCAAATCCGCTGAACGTATTGTTGATATTTTAACTAATAAATTATTTCAGGTTTAGGTAATTAGTTAGGTCTGTTAATGTATCAAGTACAAGAATTCCATTGTTTGATAGTTTATTTTTTGCCTGATGACCATTAGCAATCACTACCGAATGGACACCCATCGCTGAAGCAACTTCATAATCGTGAAGCGTATCACCTACAAAAAGAATTCCATCTTTATTAATCTGTAATCTTTCCATCAGTTTCATTCCGAGATGTAATTTACCATTTGCATAAATATTATCAGAGCCAATTACGTAATCGAAATAATCGAACAATCCATAAGAAATCAAAATAGCTTTAAGATTATCTTCTTTATATGCTGATAGAACAGATTGTTTAATCCCCTTTTTATGAATTGCGGATAAAATTTCTTTAGTGCCTTCAAACAAACTGCAGCTAAGTTTATTCTGCTCGTACTCAACCATAAAATCTTTACCAAGAATTTCAAAAGATGTTTTATTAAAATCTAATCCGGCGGCTTTATAATAATCCTGCACCGGAAAAGTAAATATTTCGCGGTATTTATTCAGTGACAATTCGGGCAAATTATTTTCGACTAAAATTCTATTGATTATTTTTCGACAGAAATCAACATCATTAAGAAGAGTGCCATTCCAATCCCAGATAATATGCTTATAATTTTTTATCAAGCTAATCTCTTAATTTTTTTGAAAGTTCATAAATCAGTTCAGCAGTAATACCCCATATTACTTCTTCAGAAGTCCGATATACAAACACACGGTGTTTACAATTAACCCAGGGAGAAGCATATCTTTCAGGTAAACCTAATTCGTTTACAGGAAGAAGCTCCTGCCTCTCGCCATTCGCATCCAATGCAAACGGGTAAAGTTCCAATCTTGTAAAATATTCCTCAGGATCATTTTTTACAAAGTATTCAAGTGGAAGAATAAATATACGTTCGACTTCGTTGCTATCGATATTAAGTTCTTCAAGATTATTAATATTTAAGTACCCGATAAAAGTTTCAACAATTACTCCCATTGGAGCAACTAAGGTTCCCAATCTGCCAATAACATTAATTTTATCTTTTGTAATTCCAAGTTCCTCACATGTTTCCCTTATCGCAGTTGCTAGATAATCCTTATCAAGTAATGAATTAATATGTCCGCCTGGAAAACTAACTTCACCCGGTTGTCTTACTGTTGCCGATCTTTTTTGAAATAAAATATATTCGTTATTGTTGATATTAATTATTGGAATAATAACAGCGGAGTTAAGAAATTTTTCTTTACCAATTATTGAACAATCATTTGTAATGATTTTATGAAGTTTATCTGAGTATTTCAATTTCTAGTTAGGCTATATGATTGTAATGAAAGAATGTTGCAAATATAACAAGGATGATCTTTGAATCGAATAAAAACAATTGAATTAATTTGCTGTACATCTTAAGATTAGAATTTGATTGAAGCCAATTTTATTTATAGCAACATTAATCCACACCTTAAAGAAGTTGTGTGAATACTCACCAAAAGTCATTTCGAAGAAGTCTTCGACTGAGAAATCTGTATGAATTATCAGACTTCTCCCTCCGGTCGAAGTGACAATTACAATTTTCACACAGCCTATTTAGGTCATTGCAAAATATTGTTACACAACAAACCCTTAATCCTCATTAGAGCCAATAATATTTTTTAATAACTTACGTTGCGCGCCTAAGAGTATAACCTTGAAGGTTTCTCTAAATTAGTTTCGTCTAATTAAGGATATCACTTTTATTTTGAATAGAACCTTCAAGGTTTATTTATTTTGTGTAAGGTGACTTAATAAAATCGTTTCAACGATAAATATAATTACGATGGCTAACTTTAGTTGTGTAATCTATTTACCATTCAAATAATTTTCTTACTATCATTATTTATTTTTACCTAATTTTATACATCAAAATTTTTCAGGAATGTAATATGAAAACTTTAATCACTGCACTTTTATTAATACTCTTCTCTTCTCATTTAATTTTTTCTGCAGACGAAGGAAGATTGATGACTTATCCGGATATTTACAAAGATAAAATTGTCTTTACTTATGAAAACGATCTTTGGATAATCAGCTCAAACGGTGGGACAGCAACAAGACTAACTAGTTTCCCCGGCAATGAATTTTCCGCAAGATTTTCCCCTGATGGAAAATCAATAGCTTTTACAGCAGGATATGACGGGACATATGGTGTATATGTAATTCCTTCAGAAGGCGGTGAACCTGTGCGATTAACTTACACTCCGGGTACAGCACAATCAATTGGTTGGACACCGGATGGAAAACGTATAGTTTTTCGTTCTTTCTTTGAAAATTATATATCGCGTGATCCCAATCTTTACTTTGTAAATAAAGATGGATCCGCTCCGGAGAGATTTCCAATAGACCGTGGCGTACTTTGCAGTTTTAATTCAGATGCAAGCAAGATGCTTTATTGCAGAAAAGGAATGGAAGAGTATTACTGGAAAAGATATAAAGGTGGTCAGTATACAGATATCTGGATGTATGATTTTAAACAAAATCAATTTACACCTGTTTCAGATTATGTAGGTAAGAATGCTTACCCGATGTGGATTGGTAACAATATGTATTTTGTTTCCGATCGAACAAATGGAGTATCTAATCTTTATGTCGAAGACTTATCAACAAAAACAATTGAAGAAATAACTGACTATTCTGATTTTGATGTTATGTGGACTGAGAATGACGGCGAGCAAATTGTTTATATCCAAAATGGCTACATAAATATTTATGATATAAAGACGAATCAAATTAAAAAAATAACTGTTAACATTCCTTCTGACAGATGGCGCTTGAGAGACAGAGTTATAAATCCTAAAGAATATGTTCACTCAATGAATATTTCTAATGACGGGAAAACCGCTGTGCTTGAATCCCGAGGTGATATCTTTACAATTCCAACTGATAAAGGAAACACAAAAAATATTTCTAATACTGCTGGCACAAGAGAAATGTACCCGCAGATTTCACCCGATGGAAAATGGATAGCATTCTTTTCAGATAAAACCGGTGAGTATCAGCTTTATATGCAAAACACAGATGGCGGTGAGTGGATTCAGCTTACATCCAGGCTTGATAAATTCGTCTATCACCTTGTCTGGTCGCCTGACGGCAATAAAATTCTTTTTGGTAATAAAGAATTTGCAATTTTTTATGTTGATGTAGATTCCAAAAAACTTGTTGAGATTGACAGATCAAACCAATTAAAGAATGATGAATTTTATTGGGAAGAAAGCGATTACAGTTGGTCGCCTGACAGTAAATGGATTACTTATAGTTTTACAAATTTTAATCGTAACAATGTTGTTTACGTTTACAGTTTAGAACAGAAAAAGAAGTTTGCCGTAACAGATGATTTTTATGATAATCTTTATCCATCATTTGACGCCAACGGAAAATATCTTTACTTCGTCTCCAGCAGAAACTTTGATCTGCATATGGATTTTTATGAAGACAATCATATTGAAGCAACACCTCAGCAAGTAATGGTTGTTCAGCTTAAAGATAATGAAACTCCGCCGTTTGAAGAACCTTTGATAAAGGAAGAGAAAAAAACTGATGAACAATTTAGAATAGATATTGAAGGAATAAATAAACGAACTTATCCCCTGCCTATCGATCCGGGAAATTATTTTTACCTTAAAGCAGGAAACGGAAGAGTGATCTGGTGCTCGGTAGATAATTTTACTGAAGATGAATATGAACAAATATTTAAGCCGGGATCTGAGACTAAATGGAAACTAAATATTTTTGATATGTCTTCTAAATCATTAGTCGCACTTGATGATAAGATTAGGAATTATGATTTATCAATAGATAGAAATCATCTTATCTTACAAAAGGAAACAGATTACTTTACAACATCAGTTGATGATGCATTCAAATCAAAAAAGACTGGCAGCAAACTCAATCTTGATGGAATGAGCTACACAGTTAATAATCTTGCAGAGTGGAATCAGATATTTAACGATGCTTGGCGATGGTACCGCGATTTTTTCTATGATGTTAATTTTCATGGGCACGATTGGAAAGCATTAGGAGAAAAATTTAAAGCTTACATTCCATTTCTTTCATCACGTGAAGAATTGAACTGGGTATTATCTCAGATGGTCGGAGAGATAAGTGTTTCGCATACATACATCGGCGGCGGAGATATGGGACCAATGAAAGCTCCTGAGACAAAAGTTTACACAGGCTGGCTGGGTGCAGATTTTGTTCCGGATAAAAGTTCTGGTTATTACAAGTTTGATAAAATCTATGGTACAACAGAATATAATCTTGATTTAAAATCACCACTTTCCCGCCCGGATATTGATCTGAAAGAAGGTGATTATTTAATTGCAATAAACGGAAACGAAGTAAAAGTTCCGGATGACTACAACAAATATCTCCAGGTAATTGCGGGTCAAACTGTAACTGTTACAATAAATAATAAGGCTTCAAAGGATGGAGCAAAAACATATGAAGTTAAGCCAATAAAAAATAACAGTCAGTTAAGATATTTCCGCTGGATCACAGATAATATTAATTATATTCAGAAAAAGACCGATGGTAAAGTTGGTTATATGCACATCAATGCAATGGGTTCCGGAGGCATTGGTGAGTTTGATAAATTCTGGCGTGCCTTTCGTTATAAGGAAGGCATTATTCTCGATGTAAGAAGAAATTCCGGCGGATGGACAGAATACTTTTTAATCGATAAGCTTGAACGCAAAATGACTTCATACAATGTTCTTCAAGGTATGGTGCCTTTCAGATATCCCGGCAGCACTTCTACCGGACCAGTCGTTGCAATCTCCAATGAATACAATGGTTCAGATGGTGAAGCGTTTATAGAAGATTTTAAAGCGAACAAACTTGGCACTGTTGTTGGCGTTCCTTCCTGGGGCGGCTTGGTTGGAATTCTTAATGCACAAACTACAATTGATAATGGAAATGTTAATCAATCCAACAATGCTTTTTATGGAGAAGAAGGTAAATGGTTAGTAGAAAATCACGGTGCGGATCCGGATATATTGATTGATAATGACCCGGCTTCTATAATGGCAGGAAAGGATAATCAGCTTGATAAGGCAATTGAAGTTGTGCTGCAGAAAATAAAGGAACATCCATTTAATTTTCCACCGGTGCCACAATATCCAATTAAGTAATTTATTTATAGATGTCGAAAGTGGCAATATTAAAGAGGTTGTCTCAAAAAGTTTAATTTGTCAGTCTGAACCCTGCCTGTCCGGTAGAGTCTGTTGCATAACTCTGAAAGGGTCATTTCGATGGAGTCTTCGACTGAGAAATCTTTCAATTATACCACGAAAAAGATTTCTCCCTCCCGCCTCGCCTTCGGGCAGGTCGGTCGAAATGACACCGATTTAACTTCTGCAACACACTCCGGTAGGCAGGTTGTCGAAGACTGATAATCTAAAACAAATTCACACTTCGACAGGCTCAGTGTGACAGTAAAAATTACTTTTGAGACAGCCTCTTTTTTATTTAAATATTTGATACATTAGTCTTAAAAATTAATTGAGTCCTTCTTCGCTAATTAAATAAGTTAATATTGTAATTGCGGCGGAACCCAATTCTAATTCCCGGGGATGAACTTCTTCAAATACATCATTAGCAGAGTGATGAACATCCATATATCTTTGGGAATCAGGTACGTAACCAATCTTTGCCTTAATATTTTTTATATACGAGACATCGACTCCGCTTCCTCCCTTTCTTATCCAATTGATATTGCATTTTTCTAAAACAGGAAGAAAGTTTTCCATTTTATTTAAAACAATAGAATCAGAATCTACATCAAACCCGATTGGTGTAAATCCGCCGCGATCTGATTCAATAACAGCAATATGTTTTACATTTTCTGTTTCAGCATATTTGCTGTATTCCTTTCCACCCCTTGATCCATTTTCCTCATTATTGAAAAGAACGCATCTGATTGTTCGTTTTGGTTTAATATCCAGTCTCTTAAAAAGATCAAGTACTTCCATAGATTGAACACAACCAGCGCCATTATCATGAGCACCAGAGCCCTGATCCCAGCTATCCAAATGTCCGCCAACAACAATTATTTCATCCGGAAATTCTGTCCCCCTCATTTCTGCAATAAGATTATATGATAGAACATCTGGAAGAGTTTGGCAGTTTAATCGAATATTTAATTTTAGGTGAGGATCTTTTATTAAAGCGGCGTGAAGAAAATCAGAATCTAAATATCCTGCCGCAATAGCAGGAATCTTTTGTAATGAATCAACGTACAGCATTACACCTGTGTGAGGCACATTATCATGCTTTGTTGTAACTGATCTTATAATTACCCCAACCGCTCCATACTTTGCTGCCTCAATCGCTCCATAAACTCTTTGATCGACTGCACCACCGTATCCTGAAAATGTATTAACTAAACCCTGATCCAGCGCCCGACTGAAGAAAACAATTTTGCCCTTAACTTCTGCTTGTCGTTTTTTAAGTTCAGCAAAATTAATTACTTCAATTAATTCAGCAGTTAATCCATCTTTCCCGGTACTTATACTTCCACCAAGAGCAGCAATTTTTAATTCTTTTCCCTGATATAATTTTGAGTTAATTATTTTTGCTTTTTCAATATTGCCTCTTACCCAATGAGGCACCATAACTGGTTGAAGCCAAACAGAATCACATCCAATCATTTCCATTTTATTCTTTGCCCAAATGATGGCTTTCTCATAATTCTCTGATCCGCTTAATCGCGGACCGATATCACAAAGTTCTCGTAGGTTCTGATATCCTTTGGTTTCGTTTAATGAAGAACGA
>JAVHOU010000147.1:2484-13825 GCA_036170275.1 Ignavibacteriaceae bacterium | reverse complement strand
CGAGAGATGAAAAGTTATCAACGATCGTTGGTAGGTCACACTTCGACTTCGCTCAGTGTGACAAAAGGTTTAAAATATTACTAAAAAAATTGTATCAGGATCCAATGTCATCCTGAGCCGTCATCTCGAGCGGAGACGAGAGATGAAAGTTATCTACGATCGTTAACAGGTCACACTTCGACTTCGCTCAATGTGACAAATGGTTTTAAATATTACTAAAAAAATTGTAGCAGGATCCAATATCATCCTGAGCCGTCATCCCGAGCGGAGACGAGAGATGAAAGTTATCAGTGTATCGTAAAAGTCATACTTCGACTGCGCTCAGTATGACAGAGTGTTCTAAATAAAATATATAAAACAGAGGAGTTCGAAATGAAAAAAATGTTTCTTGTTCTATTAGTGATGTTTGGATTTACATTCCAGACAGCATTTGCAACAGACGGCTATTTTCGTCATGGTTACGGTATTAAATATTCTGCACTTGCAGGTTCAGGTGTTGCAGTATCTTTAAGCTCACTTGGTGCAATTACAAACCCTGCATCAATTTCAAATCTGAACAACAGTTTTGAAATCAATGTTTCATATTTCAGTCCTCAACGTTATTACCAAGTTGGTGGAAACCCAAGCGGATTTCCAGGTACATTTGGTTTAATGCCAGGCAAAGTAGAAAGTGAACAAACATCTTTCTATTTCCCCACACTTGGTGCAAATTTAAAACTTTCTGATAAGTTTACAGTCGCTTTATCTTTATACGGTAATGGCGGAATGAATTCAGATTATCCAACAAGAACATTTGGTGATCCAACTTCTCCAGGAACCGGTGTAAACATTGAACAAATGTTTGGCAACTTATCATTCGCATATAAATTATCAGAGAATCATTCACTGGGTGTAGCAGGAATTTTTGGCTGGCAAAGATTTGCGGCTAAAGGATTAATTAGATTTAGTGGATTCTCCAGTGATCCTGCTAACCTTACTGGTAATGTTCACTCAACGGCATATGGTTATGGATTTAAAGTTGGATATCAGGGACGATGGTTAGATGATTTAAGATTTGGTGCAGCATTCCAATCAAAAATTTATATGAGTGAGTTTGAACGCTACGCAGGCTTATTTGCTGAAGCTGGTGATTTTGATGTTCCAGCAAGCTGGCAAGCTGGTTTTGCATTCACTCCCGGTGATTGGAAATTTTTAATTGACGTAAAACAAATTCTTTACAGTGGAATAAAATCAGTTGCTAATCCATTACTGCCAAACTTAATGACTGCACCACTTGGTGCAGATGGTGGAGCTGGATTTGGTTGGAAAGATATATTTGTAATTAAATATGGTGTAATGTTTTCAGGATTCTGTGGTTGGGATTTGATGGCTGGATATTCAATCGGTCAAAATCCAATTCGTAATACAGAAGTATTATTTAATATTCTTGCGCCTGCGGTTATTGAGAATCAAGTAACATTTGGTGTAACAAAACAATTAGCAAATAAACACGAAGTAACAGTTGCATTTATGTATGCATTTGAAAACTCAGTTAAAGGAGCTAACCCATTAGAAGCACCTAATCAACAAACCATTGAAATCGGAATGAAACAATTTCAAGTTGAAGTTGGTTATGCATTCAGCAGTTTCTAATTAATTCCTATCAGGGTAGGTAAGGGCATCTTGAAGATGCCCTTTTTATTAACTATTTTTTATTTAAAATATCATCAACCCAGCTCATTGCAGCCATTGTTGAGGGTAAACCGATTGTTGGCAAAGCAAGTAAAACTGTTTGTCGTATCTCTTCTTTAGAAATTCCTAATTCAATTGCTTTGCGTGTATGTGAATGAACCGCACCTTCTAATCCTGCACCGGTTGAGATTGCAAGTTTTATTAACGCTCGGGTCTTATCATCAATCGGACCGGATGAATGAACTGCTTTACCAAGTAGTTCATAAGCTGTTGCAACTTCAGGATAATCCTCTTGAAGCTTTTTAAATCGTTTTGGTAGTTGAGACATAACAACTCCTTTCCTTTAATTGACTCTGAGCTTTATTTTGTATTATTTGTAGGGTCATTTCGAAGGAGTCTTCGACTGAGAAATCTTTCGTTTATTCCAAGAAAAGATTTCTCCCTTCGGTCGAAATGACTATTAATTATTTATATATACTCCACAATTAGATATTATTTTGTTAATGACTTAGTAATAAATAGTAAAATGATGTTGACAAAAAATAATGTATTCTCTTTAATCCTTTTTTGTCGGATGAATTTTTCCAGCAATAAGATACAACTTTTTTAAATGTTGGAAACATATTCATTATCTCATCTATGTCTTTTGCATAAGTTGATTTTTTAGAGGACAAATATTTTTGAAATAACTTTTTTACTATCGGTGCAAGGAGCGCATACCAGAGTAGTGTTAAAACAATTGATCTTAGAAGCATTATAATTATCTCTAATGCTGTAATATCTTTTGCGATAGGATAGAGATATGAAAAAATGAGAACAGCGATTGAAATTATAAAAATTATTATTCCACTTGGACGGAATATCCATTTTTTCTTCTTCTTCTTTCTGTCTTTATGAGGAATATCATTTTCAGATTCTTCAAAAATTTTAACTGGTATTTTCTGTAAATGGTAACTTATTTTTTTAGGAAGATTTCCAGCATAAATTCCTATAAAGATTCCAGCAGCAAAATGAATTGAAACATACAATCCAATAAGTAAATATCCATAATGAATATCGGGATTCAGTCCCAAACTTAAAAACTCATTTGAAACCTGTTTAATAAAAATGTTAATCGATTTCCATAATGTATTTCCAAACAAAACTGTTAACACAACTATCTTTTGTAATCCTGAAAAAAGTAAAGTAAGTATTCCAAGAAGTAGTGCAGAGCTTCGATAAAAATTTTTTGTTATAAAAAGTAAGTAACCAAGCAAACCCTGCACGCTTACAGCAAAGTAAGCTGTTAATGGTGAGTGTGGACTTACCAATGCTTTAATTAATAATACAATCAAAGTTGATTTAAGAATTTCTTTACTACTCTTTGAGAAAAGAGCAATTAGTGAAATGAACAAGACAGCGGCGGAACTTATAAATATTCCACGCAGTGGGATTATTAGTGCGTGCAGTATCCCTCCAAAAGCGGATTCACTAAAAGCCCATAGCGCTGTAATTTTAAGAATAGAGATTTGATAATCTTGATTATCATTAACCAGGGTTGATGATTTTTCTTTAGATAATTTTAAAATCATTTTTCCAGTTTTTCATTCCAGGATAAAATTCCTTCTTGAAGGTGATGAACTTTTTCAAATCCCATTTGCAGCATAAATTTACCTGCATGATAGCTTCTGTGACCGCTTCTGCAATAGATATAATAATTTTTGTTTTTATCCAATTCCTTAATTTTACTTTGAAAAGCTGGATGATGAATATCTATTAAGATCGAATTTGGGATATGACCTGTGCTAAATTCCTGTGGTGTTCGTACATCAATTACAACGGCTAATTTATCTGATAATATTTTATTTATAAAGTCTGACGCGTTAAGATTAATTACACTATCCATTATTCTACTTGATTGATTATATGTATAAAAATTTATGTGCAAATATAGAATTATTTTTATTCAGTCGGTTTTTATTTAAGTTTATAAACACAAAAACTTAAATGAATATCATTTTAAAAATATTACTTGACCATTAAGTCATAAATGTGATAAGTCACATTTTATTTTTTTTAACTACTGCATATATTTCGTTTGCAAAATCAACTAATCAAGGTTTAATAGATAAATGTCCAATAAATATGAAATAGCTATCCTTGGTGGAGGTCCGGGTGGATATGTTGCAGCAATCAGAGCCGCTCAGTTAGGCTTCAAAACAATTGTGATCGATAAAGATAATTTAGGTGGAATTTGTTTGAATTGGGGCTGTATTCCAACAAAATCGCTTCTAAAGAATGCTGAGATTTATGATAATGTTAAAGCTCACGGTAAGGAATTTGGGATCTATGCAAATGATCTTTCATTCAACTTTCCGGAAATAATTAAACGAAGCAGAGACATAGCGGATCGCATAAGTAAAAATGTAGAAATCCTTGTCAAAAAAAATAAGATTGATAGGATTAGAGGATTTGGTAAACTTATCAGTCAGAATGAGATTGCTGTTTTAGATAAAGATGGTAAGCAAATGGAATCCATCACAGCAAATAATATAATTATTGCAACAGGCGCACGTCCAAAAATCTTCCCAAATATTCCTGTTGATAAAAAAAATATTATCACGAGTACAGAAGCGATGTCTCTTGTCGAACAGCCAAAAGAATTAATTATCATTGGTGCTGGTGCAATCGGAATTGAGTTTGCCTATTTCTATTCAGTTCTTGGAACAAAAGTAACAGTTATAGAAATGCTTGATAATATTCTTCCGGTTGAAGATGTGGAAGTATCTCAAACATTGGAGAAAAGTTTTAAGAAACGTGGCATTGATATTTTCACAAAGACAATCGTTGAAAAAGCTGAAGTAATGAGAAACAAAGTTACAGTTACGATAAATCAAAACGGGCAGAAGAAAGAATTAAATGCGGATAAAGTTTTAAGTGCGATTGGTGTTACAGGAAATGTTGAAGGATTTGGTTTGGAAGAATTAGGAATTGAGTTATTTAAAAATCACATAAAAGTTGATAAGAAAACATATCAAACAAATGTGCCGGGAATTTATGCGATTGGTGATGTTATTGGTCCGCCGTGGCTTGCACACGTTGCATCTGCAGAAGGAATACATTGTGTTGAAGGTATTAAAGGAATTAAGAATCCTGATATTGATTATGAAAATATTCCCGGTTGTACATATTGCCAGCCGCAAGTTGCAAGTGTTGGATTAACTGAAGCAAAAGCAATAGAACTCGGCTATGAATTAAAGATTGGCAAGTTTCCTTTTATGGCAAGCGGAAAAGCATTTGCCGTTGGTGAACGTGAAGGATTTGTAAAATTAATTTTTGATGCAAAGTATGGTGAGTTGCTTGGTGGGCACATCATTGGAAGTGAAGCAACTGAACTTATTGCAGAAGTTGCTTTAGCTCGTGCCATGGAAGCAACAGGACATTCAATAATAAAAACTGTTCATGCTCATCCAACTTTATCTGAATCAGTTATGGAAGCTGCAGCAAATGCTTATGGCGAGGCGATTCACATTTGAGTTTGAGCCTGCCTGCCGGCAAGGCAGGTTCAAGAGTAAGTTCAAGTTCAAGGAAATAAAAATGATAGTCATTCCGAATCCCGATTAGGGTGAGGAATCTGTTTAAATTGAGGATGAAGATTTCTCAATCGAAGATTCCTTCGAAATGACAACCAGTGACAAGAACAGTTTGTCATTTCGACCGAAGGGAGAAATCTGAATAAATAATATTAGAGATTTCTCACCGACTAAAGTCGGATTCGAAATGACTTATAAGGATTTAAGAAAAAATTCAAGTGAATAAAGAAACAAGAAAATTAGTTTATTGTGATTTAGGTTTGATCGATTATAAAGATGCTTGGGATTTGCAAAAATCAATACATCAGCTTAGAGTTGAGAATAAAATTGATGATGTATTATTCTTGTTAGAACATCCGCATACTTATACTCTTGGAAAAACTGCTGATAAAAAGAATCTTGTAGGTGATGAAAAGTATTTGCGTGAAAATAATATTTCTGTTTATGATATTGATCGTGGTGGTGATATAACTTATCATGGTCCGGGACAAATTGTTGGATATCCAATTATAAATCTTACAAAATGGAAACAGGATACTCATAAATATTTAAGAGCAATTGAAGAAGTAATTATAAATGTTTGCAATGAATATGGATTGAATGCCAGCAGAATTGATCATCTCACGGGCGTTTGGATTGATGATAGAAAAATATGTGCAATCGGAATCAAAGTTAGTCGCTGGATAACAATGCACGGATTTGCTTTTAATGTTAACACTGATTTGAAATTGTTTGATGGAATTATTCCTTGTGGAATTACTGATAAAGATGTTACTTCATTAAATCGTGAATTAAAAAAAGATATTCCTTTAAACGAAGTAAAAGAAAAAATCATGCACCATTTTATGAATGAATTTGGTTATAATCAGATAGAATTTAAATCTAAACAAGAGATATTAGATTTAATTAATTAGTCACCTTAAGCACGTGTTAGAAAACCTTGAAGGTTTTTCAAGCATAGAATTGATTAAATAATAGTATCACATTTTTTTTAACAAAACCTTCAAGGTTTAGCCTTTTTTACGTAAGGTGAGTTAATTAGTCTTATAATGTTAGCGGCATTGTTGAGTTTTAATGATGATTCTAAAACATCATCATACCGAGCGAAGTCGAGGTGTGATTTCACTTATAGTTGTCAGTCTTCGTCTTGCTCAGACTGACGAATTTGTTATGGAAAAATTTAAATTGTTAAACCTTATAAGGCTTTTATGTCGAAGAAAATTAATTCAACACAAAACAAATCGAAGGAGAGAACTTCGATGAAACCAACAAACGGAAAAAATATTTCTATTAAAGTAGGCAAAAAAGATTTTACAAAGGAAGAATTGCTTGATGTATTGAAAACGATGCTTCGTGCACGAAATGTTGATAACAAAGCAATGAACTTATTACGACAAGGCAAAACATTTTTCCACATAGCAGCAGCAGGACATGAAGCTGCTCAGCTCGCTATCGGTTTATCTTTAGATCCAAAAAAAGATTGGCTCTTTCCTTATTATAGAGATTTAGGTACTGTATTAGCTTTAGGAATAACACCGGAAGAAGTTTTTCTTGGAACATTTGGCAAAGCAACTGATCCTGCCAGCGGTGGAAGACAGCTACCCGTTCATTGGGGCTCAACAAGAATAAATATTCCTTCACAATCTTCGCCAACGGGTACACAGTTTTTGCAAGCGGTTGGAACAGCATTAGCTTCAGTTAAACGCGGCGAGAGAAATATTTCTTACGTAAGCAGCGGTGAAGGTACAACTTCACAAGGAGAATTTCATGAAGCAGTAAACTGGGCAAGTAGAGAAAAACTTCCTGTATTATTTGTAATTCAAAATAACAAGTACGCTATTTCAGTTCCTGTATCATCTCAAAGCGGCGGTAAAGATCACTCAATTGCTGAAATGATGGCTGGATATAATAATTTATTTAGATTGAAAATTGATGGAACTGATTTCTTCCAATCGTATGAAAAAATTCAGGAGGCTATTGAATATATAAAATCCGGTAAGGGACCTGCTTTGATTGAAGCCGAGGTTGTAAGATTAGAATCACACTCATCTTCAGATGATCAAAGAAAATATCGTGACAAAAAAGAACTTGAAGATGATTTAAAGAAATGTCCGATTGAAAAATATGCCAATGTTTTAATGGCAAAAGGTTTATTAAATGAAAAAGAATATGCAGAACTTAAAATTGAGATAACTGATGAAATTAATTCAGCAGCAGATAAAGCTTTGAATTCAACTGATCCAATTGCCAGTGAAGCAACAAAATATGTTTTTGATGAAAGCGGATTTAAGGAAAATTTAGATTATGAACCTTCAACTCCATCCGGAAATAAAATTGTAATGGTTGATGCGATCAATCATGCGTTGCACGAAGAAATGGAAAAAAATCCGGATATGTATATTTTTGGCGAAGACATTGAAGATGCAAAAGGCGGAGTATTTACTGCAACAAAAGGTTTATCAACAAGATTTACAAAGAAAAGAGTCTTTAATTCACCACTTGCAGAAGCAAGTATAATGGGGGTAGCGGTCGGTATGTCTTTAGCAGGAATGAAACCAGTTGTGGAAATTCAATTTGGTGATTATATCTGGCCTGCATTTATGCAAATGAAAAATGAAATGGCAACAATGCGATATCGCTCAAACAATGCGTGGTCTGCACCGGTTGTTACTCGTGTTGCAATTGGTGGATATATTCACGGTGGACTTTGTCACAGCCAAAATATCGAAGCATTCTTTTCACATATTCCGGGAATATTCATAGCATATCCAAGTAACGCTGCCGATGCAAAAGGATTATTAAAAACTGCGTGCCGAATTAAAGATCCAGTTTTATTCTGTGAGCACAAAGGATTGTATAGACAAAGTTTTGCAATCACACCGGAACCAGATGATAATTATTTATTACCATTTGGAAAAGCTAAAGTTGTAAAAGAAGGAACAGATATAACGGTTGTATCGTGGGGAGTTTCTTTGTGGGATTCTATGCTTGCTGCAAAAAAATTGGAGGGTGAAGATTTTTCTGTCGAAGTAATTGATCTAAGAACAATTGTTCCATTGGATGAAGAAACAATTTATAACTCGGTGAAGAAAACAAATAAAATAATCATAATCCATGAAGATACTTTGTTTGGTGGATTTGGTGCAGAGATAGCTGCACGAATTGCAGAAAACTGTTTTCAATTTCTAGATGCACCGGTAAAAAGAATAGCGGCTAAAGATGCGCATATTCCTTACGCACCGATTTTAGAGAATGCAGTTCTTCCAAATCGTGATGAGATTTATAAGGGGATAAAGGATTTATTAAAATATTAATCTTTGTGTCTTTGTGGCGGAAAAGATTTTGTCATTAAAGCACAAAAACTAAAAGGAATATCGAACAAGGAATAACGATTTAAGAATATTGAAGTATAGGTTTTTTAATTTACTTCTAAATTCAAAGATCGTTGATCGATATTCTTAAATCAAAATGAAATTGTTATAAATAGTTTTTACTATAGGAGATTATATGGATATCATAATGCCAAAAATGGGTGAGAGTGTTAATGATGGCACGATAATTAAATGGCATAAAAAAGTTGGTGATGCAGTTAAGCAGGATGAAATAATTTTTGAAATTAGTACAGATAAAGTTGATACGGAAATTCCTGCCTCCAGCGCTGGTGTACTTACTGAAATATTGGTAAAGGAAGGTGAAACAGTTGAAGTTGGAACTGTGGTAGCGCGAATTCAATCTTCAGTTGAAAGTTCAGGGACATTAGAAATTGATACTAAAACAATTAAATCATCTACAGATATTTCATTGCAAGAAGACGTCATTTCGAAGGATCCCGAAAGTTTTCGGGATGAGAAATCTGCTCAACTCGAATCCCAAAAGATTTCTCCCTCTGGTCGAAATGACAATGATAATATTTCTTCAAAAGTCTCTCAATCAGCATCAGATACTAATAACGGGAATATAATTGAAATTGCAATGCCCAAAATGGGTGAATCAGTTATGGAAGGAACTATAATTAAGTGGAATAAAAAAGTCGGTGATTCTGTAAAGAAAGATGAAATGATTTTTGAGATAAGTACAGATAAAGTAGATACAGAAATTCCTTCTCCCGAAGCAGGAACTTTAGCAGAAATTCTTGTTGGTGAACAGGAGACAGTAGAAGTAGGAACAATCGTTGCAAAGCTTTCAATTGGAGTAAATGTAAAAGTGCAAGAAAAAGTTCAAGTTCATGATCAAGTTCAAGTGAAAGAATCAATTTCAATGCATGATAACTTTGCAAGAAATATTGACATCATACCAAAAGAGCAAGGAACAGGGTCGGGTTTTTATTCCCCGCTTGTGTTAAACATCGCTCAAAAAGAAAATGTAAGTTTTGAAGAGCTGCAATCAATTGAAGGAACCGGTTTAGAGGGAAGAATTTCTAAAAAAGATATTCTTGCTTACTTAGAAAAAAGAAAAACTTCTGGAGTTCAAGTTCAAGTCAAAGTTCAAGAAAAGGTAAAGGAAGTTAAGAGTTCAGTTTCATCAACATCGCAAACTGTTTATAATGAAGCAGATGTTGAGAGAATTCCGATGGATAACATACGACAGAGAATAATGGATCATATGATTCTTAGCCGAGATACATCAGTTCACGTTACAGAATTAATTGAAGTTGATATGACAAGAATTCATAATTTTATCTCAAAAAAGAAAGATAAGATTATGAAAAATGAAAATGCAAAGATTACTTATATGGCATTCATTGCTGATGCAGTTGTAAAATCATTAAAGAAATATCCTTTGGTAAATTCAAGTATAGACGGGAATACAATTCTGCAAAAGAAATTTATTAATCTTGGAATTGCAGTAGCGATTGAACCAACCGGATTGATTGTTCCAAACATAAAAGGTGCAGGAGATAGAAATGTAATCGGACTTGCAAAAGCTATTGCAGATCTAGCAATTCGGGCACGAACAAAAAAACTTACTCCGGATGATATTTCAAATGGAACTTTTACAATTACAAATTACGGTGTCTTCGGAACTATATTTGGGACCCCAATTATAAATCAGCCAGAGGTTGCAATACTTGGAGTTGGTGCTGTTCAGAAAAAACCAGTAGTAATTGAGATTGATGGTTCTGATACGATAGCAATTAGAAATATAATGGCATTAACACTTTCGCACGATCATCGTTTAGTTGATGGAATGTTAGGCGGATTGTTCTTGAAAAACATTAAAGAAACCTTAGAAAATTTTGAAGGTGTGATTTAGAAAGTCATTTAGTTAGTTTAAAAATCGTAAAACAGACTTTAGTCTGTTAAGTGCTCAGAATAAATTCTGAGCTACGAGATATTTGAACAAAGTTTAGAAAGTTTTATGATAAACCAACATCAACGCGCATTTAAAGAAGAAGCCGAAAAGGCGAATAAAGATTTGGGCAAAAGACCTGATTGGCTAAAAGTAAGATTGCCAATTGGAGAAAACTACTCCGATGTAAAAAATCTTATGCGAAGACAAAAACTTAATACTGTTTGCGAAGAAGCTAAATGCCCAAACATTTCCGAATGCTGGAATCATCGCACAGCAACATTTATGATTCTTGGCGATACCTGCACACGAAGCTGCGGCTTTTGTAACATTAAAGTTGGTATTCCAAATGAACTTGATATCGAAGAACCAAAACGTGTTGTTGAATCAGTAGTGGAATTAAATCTCCGTCACGTTGTTATTACTTCAGTGAATAGAGATGAACTTAAAGATGGCGGCTCAACTATCTTTAAAGAATGTGTTAGATTGATTCGTGAACAAAAACCTGATTGCACAGTTGAAATCCTTATTCCAGATTTTAAAGGTGATGAAGAAGCATTTAAAATAATAATGCAAAATCCTCCTGATATATTAAATCATAATATGGAAACTGTGCCAAGAATTTATCATGCGGTTCGTCCACAAGCAAAGTATGAAAGAAGTCTAGCACTTATAAAATGGTTTAAATCAAAAGGACTAAAAACTAAAAGTGGAATAATGGTTGGAATCGGTGAGAAGTCAGAAGAAGTATTAGAATTGATGAAAGATTTAGTTGCACATGGATGCGATATATTAACAATCGGACAATA
>JAVHOU010000147.1:0-2384 GCA_036170275.1 Ignavibacteriaceae bacterium | reverse complement strand
AATTGATGAAAGATTTAGTTGCACATGGATGCGATATATTAACAATCGGACAATATTTACAGCCGACGAAAGAACATCTCCCTGTCGATCGGTTTGTAACGCCGGATGAATTTAAAATGTTCAAAGAAGAAGGTTTAAAAATGGGATTCAAAATTGTCGAGTCATCGCCACTCGTTAGAAGTTCATATCATGCAGATGAACACGCAAGAGCAATTTTTAATCAGAAATAATTAACATTATTTTAATTCGATTTTAAAATAAAATTAAGTATTTTTACTCAACAAAAAATTAAAAAGTTTATTATCGAAAAATATTTACTTAATGAAATTTAATTCCTCATTACTTTTTCTGCTTTTCCTTCTATCTTTTTCAATCAATATAATTGCACAAGATAATCAAGGCACGCTATCAAAAACATTGGATGATGATAATTCCAAATACACAAATGTTGGAAACATCGGTCTCACTGTTACTAATTTTGGTATGTATGGTAACGGTTTTGCATTATGGCCTCAACAGCCAAGTTGCGAATATCCTATAGGAAGCGGTATCGAGAATATTTTCGATGGCAGCTTATGGGTCGGAGGATTTATTAGTTCGGATTCACTTGGACATAATAGGTTAGGTCCCTTCGTAAGTACAGGATCCGTTGATGCTTCATCTATTTCTACTCGTGGCGGTGGTTTTGAATTTACTAACGGAATAGGAAGCAAAATTGTTGAAAGATCCTCACTACTTGATTCAAGATATTATGATCCTAACGCAATCTCACATCAGGATTTTTTAATGGATTTTACTGATACAAATTTAGTTCTTCAAAATGGAGAGACAATTCAAGGTCACAATCCATTAGGTATTTCAGTGCATCAGGAAAGTTATGCATGGAATTATCCTTTTGCAGATTTTTTTGTAATAATGAATTATACAATTAAGAATGTAACCAACAAATACATAGATAGTGTTTATGTTGGGTTATGGACAGATGCTGTAGTAAGAAATACAAAAATAACTTCTCCAAGAACAGGTGCATCTTTTTTTGATAAAGGTGGAGATGGATATAGTGATTCGATGAAAATCGCTTACGAATTTGATGCAACAGGCGACATAGGATACACCAATAGTTATGTCGGTATTCAATTTTTAGGTTCAACTCCAACTCTGGATAGTTTGTTCATTGTTGGTAATGATACTCTTCCTTCCGTAAACTTTGTAAGCTGGCAGTATAAAAATACTTCAGACCCTAATTTCTTCTCGCCTATAACTGATGTAGATAGATATAGGAAGATGCAGGGTTACTTTGGAGGGACAAACAGATATAATCAGGGTGTGAATCCTGCTAATTTAAAATCACCGTCAAATCGATCAGTCTTAATTACTAACGGTGGTTTTAGAAAAATTGCTCCTGGTCAGTCTATAAATGTTGTATTTGCTATAGTTTGTGCAAAGAAATTTGGTATTGATCCTTCGACACTTGATAGTCCCACGCAGAAATTTAATTTATACTCAAATGCAGAATGGGCTTTGCGTGCTTATTATGGAGAAGATAGAGATCGTAATGGCAAACTCGATCCCGGTGAAGACTTAGATGGTAATGGAGAAATTACAAGATATATCCTTCCCGCGCCACCAAGAACACCTGCAGTTAAAGTAGTTCCGGGTAATCAGGATGTTAGTATTTATTGGAATAAACGCTCGGAATCATCTATCGATCCTATCTCTGGTAAAAAAGATTTTGAAGGATATAAGATTTACAGGACTCAAGCAGGATTTGATCTTAATCTTGCACAAGATGTTAGATCATCTTTAGTAACGCTTGCTGAATTTGATTCCGCAGGAAATTCGGTAGGATTCAATACCGGATTTTCGAAAGTTGAATTGAATGAACCAATATCGTTTCCGGACGATTCAACAAAATATCATTATAAATTCGAAGTAAATAATTTATTAAATGGATGGCAGTATTTATTCTCTGTAACTGCGTTTGATAAAGGCGATCCGGAAAATAATTTGGAAAGTTTGGAGTCAAGCTCATTGGCTTCGTTAAATAGAATTCTTCCCGGCACCTTACCTAATAATAATGATCAAGCGGAAGTTGGTGTTTATCCTAACCCATATTACGGCAATGCATATTGGGATGGAGGCACAGAGCGGTTAAGAAAAATTTATTTCTATAATCTTCCTTCCGAATGCCAGATAACAATATATACTCTTTCTGGAGATATCGTAAAAAGAATTGATCATAATTATAATAGCAACGGCTCTGATATAAAATGGTTCCAAACTTATGCGAGTGATGGCAAACAAGTGATGACAGGTGGAGAAGATGTTTGGGATCTGCTTTCCGATAACGATCAGGCTATCGCAACTGGCTTATATTTATTTAC
>JAVHOU010000146.1:0-13855 GCA_036170275.1 Ignavibacteriaceae bacterium | reverse complement strand
GACACAGGTTTTATATATCCAATCTCCCAACCGTTCTCAGTTTCAATTCCATAATCGTCATAGAACATTAAGGAACCGAAGCAATCTAATTTGTAAAGTTCAAATCGCTTATATGGAATGGCTTTCTTCCAGACTTCTACAATTGTGATATCATCAAATTCATTTCCATTAATATCTGTATTTGGTTTTATATTCATATCTCAACCTTCAGTATCAGTTTCTTTTCCAGTGTAATTCAAATTGAATGAAAACTCTGGAAATTTTTTAGGTAATCGAGTAATATTATAGATCATAGTGCTTATAGATAATCGGTCAATCCAAGAAGACATTGGCCATCCAAAATGAATTGAAACTTTTTTTACGGTTCCAAGTTCATATTGAACAGTTTTTAGAATACTCAAAATCATTATGTATAAAGATGTGCGTGGCTGCATTGCAATCCAGAATTGATTTGGAATATGTGATTCAGGTTTTTCAAGACGCGGAGTGTAAAAAGTAACGTACACTGAATTTTTATTATCTTCAATAATCTCTTGTTCTTTTGGTCTCCGGAATACCAGATTAACATTCTCAGATTGAATTTCAGCCAATGCAAAAACAATATCCATCGGATTGTTAGTTTCGATACGGGAGGCAATTTCCGGTGATCGTGTTTTTGAAATCCTATATCCCAAATAAATAAAAATAGAAGTGATAATAAACCACAGCAATGTTCCAAATGGTCTATGCGTAACAATGTAAGCTAAAGTACTCAATAAAATTATGAACAAAATTAGAGTTCCTGTACGGGACGTATAATATTTGGAAACATTTTTCTTTCCCTTTTGATATCTGTACTTTAACAGGGCGCCAGTGTTTATCACAAAGCTTGCTACTAATCCAACCGCATACATCTCAGCAAGTACTGCTTGACTTCCGCTGGTTATAATAAGAATGCCGCAATAAAAAACTGCATTTATTATATGAATTTTATATAGAGATTGTCTTTTATTTAATTCGATAAGCCATTGATAATGATATCTTTCTGCAACTTTTTCTATAAGCTCGGCTGAAGCGACCATTGCAGTATTAACAGCCATTATTAATGTTATCGTTGCAAGAATACTTACAATAAATCCAAACGCTTTTCCGTTTATGCTTGAAGCGAAAAAAGGAATAAGATCAGTTTCATGATTGTTAATATTTATATTGCCAGATGAAAGCGCTAACAGAGCAATTATTGGAGTAACAATTCCAACAGTAACTGCGAGAAATAAGTAAGCTTTTTTTATTACCTTCCAATTTTTTACTAAAGAAGCAGTTTGAAGAACAGATTCAACTCCAGAATATGCAAGTATACAACTTCCAATTCCTGTTATCATTAAAGAATATGAACTGAATATATTTCCTTTAGTAAAATCGGCAACAAAGAAGTTGAAGCCCTTTCCAAGATTACCAACGGCTGCGCTATTGAAATTAAAAAATCCACCAAGGATAAGATTTACTAGAACAAAGGCAGCCATAACAAAAATAAAGAAAGTAAATCTTGCATTTTCTTTTATTCCCCAAATATTTAAAAGTGTAATTAAAGCTATAACACCAAACATCAGTAAGTAATTTACAAGCGGACCTGTGCCTAAAAATGCGGTACCGTTATTTACTGCTGCGACTGTTGAAATTGTAGCTGTTAAAACATAATCGACAAGGATTGATGAAATTGCAACAAAGGATAAACTTGGTCCGAATGCAAGATATGAAAACGAATAAACACCGCCGCCTTTCATTCCGGCTTCTTCTAATATTTCTGATATCTCAACCATTCTTGTTGAAAGAAAACGTATTAAAAGAGAAGTTAGTGCAATATAAAAAATTGCTTTTAACCCGATAAACCTGAAAGCTTCAAATGGTGCATAATAGATAGATGTTAGTTCATCCATCAAAGTAATTATTCCAATGGCAAACCAGGTAAGCAGCCATTTACCGCCGCTGAAGAAACTAAGAAAATCTTTCTTTCGGGCTATAAAAATGAATGCAGCAACTAAAAGAATATTTACAAGTATTTGTATAAAAGTTTCCACTAATACTTTTAACCTATAAAGTGCTTTATAAAATTAATAGATTACATAAGCAACTCTTATTCCAGATTGGAATTGTAACAAGCGGATAATTTTATTTAGTTGTTATGATCAAAAACAGATATTAGAAGTTTTTTCAGAGTGCATTTCCACACTCAAAATTTTCATAATGGAAAGGAGATTTTCAAATTGGAAATGATTAAGAGATAGGAAGTGAGAAATAAAAACTACTGCCTTTTCCAGGGGTGCTTTCAACTCCGATTATTCCACCCTGTACTTCAACAAATTCTTTTGCAATTGCCAGACCCAATCCTGTTCCTTTAACAGAATCTGATTTTGATTTTACGTATTTCTCAAAAATCTTTTTCTGTTCATCATTTGTGATTCCAGGTCCTTCATCTTTTACGGAAATAATTACAAAATGATTTTCTTTTTTGGCATGAATTGTAATTTTTCCTTTTTGCGATGAATAACGTACAGCATTACTTAAAAGATTAACAATAACCCAAACAGTTTTTTCAAGATCACATTTTACTTTGGGTAAATTTTCGGGTATTGATAAATCTAATTCTATTTCTTTTTCATTTAAAAGCATAAGAATAGCAAATGTTCCTAATTCAATAATCTCATTAATTTCACAAGGATTAATTTTTAACTTGATATGCCCAGTTTCTGCTTGAGCAAAATCAAGTACTTCATTAACAAGACTGAGTATCCTGCTGCTGTGCAGTTTGACTGATTTAATCAATTCCTTTTGTTCAGTATTTAAATTTCCAACTCGTTCATCTTCTAAAAGTTTGATAGAAAGATTGATTGCAGATAAAGGTGTTTTAAGTTCGTGAGAGACGGTTGCAATCAAGTTGGTTTTTGCTAAATCACGCTCTACATACTTTGTAACATTTTGAACAAGTAGAATAAATTCTGATGGTTCATTCTTGATTTCTGACCTGAATTCTTTTCGGACTTCGAGAAGAAAAATCTGAAAATATTCAATCTGGTCATTGATAACCATCTTAATTGGTCTAAATTTTTGTGTAGTTAACATCGGACTATTTTTTGTATCAATAGAATTAATTTTAGCTAAAATCTCATTATTATTTTCAATATCAGAAATTTTTTGATCTAACAATTCAGTCATACTTAATCCGGTAATCTCACAGAACTTATGATTCGCATGAAGAATTCTAAAATTATTATCGAGGAGCAAAGTACCATCCTGTAAATTTACAAGCAGTGTTTCCATTCTAAGTTTTTCAAGTAAGAGTTCATCAATATGTTTTGCCTCATATTCTTTTAGTCTTAATGCCATCTTATTAAAAGCTTGTGCAAGAGTGCTAAGTTCATCATTTGATTGAATATTAATTCGCTGATCGTATTTCTTATTAGAAATATCTTCAATCTTTTGTGTAAGCTCTTTAATTGGCGAGATTATGTAGGATGGAAAGTACAAAATAAAAATTATTGTAAGTAAAATACTCGCGGTAGCAGCCATAGCCATATAAATTGAAACGCTATTTGCCGTTTGATTGGCAATACTATTTTTTTTGTAGATCGCCGAAATATTTATCTTATAAATTTTTTTTATAGTTGTTGCAGCTATGATATACTTTGATTTCAATTCATAAATTTGTGAGATGTTGAAATTATCTTTTTTACTATTTAGTGAATCAACAAAAGAAATAAAATTCTGATACGCTACAATAACTTTATTCACTATCTTATCTTCACCGGGTTCAGTAATATTTTTATTCTGAAGTTTAAGATTTTCACCAAAGATCATTTTTTTCTGCTGCAAAGAATCTTTTAAACTGGAAATAAATTTTGAATCATCATTTCTTTTATCAAAGATCGATAGTTGATAAGAAAAAATATCTTCAAGTGCATCAAGCATATTAGTGGAGTATTTAACAGAGGCGTAATTGTCCTTGATTATTGCTTCCGAATCCTGAGATAGGTAATAAATTGAAATTATACCTGTAATACTTAGCAGAGAAATTACCAAAAGTAGAAAAACCAAGCCTAGTAATATTTTGTTCTTAAGTTTTTTCATTCATCCGAAAATCCATATTCATTTAGCTTGCGGTACAATGTTGTTAACCCAATTCCCAAAATTTCTGCCGTCTCTGCTTTGTTATGATTAGTAGATTCAAGTACAGAAAGGATGTGTCTTTTTTCTAACTCTTGCAAACTCATTCCTTTTATAAAGCCTGTTTCTTTATCATTATCAATAAAATCTTTTGGAAGATCAGCTTCTGTTATTACAGGCTTATCATTAAGAAGGATAATTCTTTCGATTACATTTTTTAACTCACGGGTATTACCTGGAAAATTATAATTTGACAATCGTTTAAATAATGATTCATCTATTTGCGGAATGCTTTTCTTTAGTTTTGTACAAAAAATTTTAATAAATATTTCCGTAAGAACTGGAATATCCTCAATTCTTTTTCTTAAAGGAGGAAGATTTATCTGAATTACACTTATTCTAAAAAATAAATCATTCCTGAACTTTCCTTCATCAATAAGTTTCTTAAGATCTTTATTTGTTGCAGCAATTATTCTAACATCAACAGTAGTTTCTTTTGTGTCACCTGATTTAATAAAAGTATTGTTTTCTGCAACACGCAACAATTTTGACTGAAGAGAAATATCCATATCACCAATTTCATCTAGAAACAAAGTTCCCTTATCTGCTTCTTCAAATAGACCTTTTTTGTTTTTTACCGCTCCTGTAAAGGCTCCTGCTTTGTAACCAAACATCTCGGATTCTAAAAGATCCTTTGCAAAACTGCTGCAGTTAATTGCAACAAAAGGTTCATTTTTTCTGTCACTTTCGTAATGTATCGATTGAGCAAATACTTCTTTTCCTGTACCTGTTTCTCCAATTAGTAAAATTGGGCTTGTAGAATTTGCAGCTCTTTTCGCTACACTTATTGCATCAATTATCAAAGGGGAGTTACTTGTGATATTATCAAATGTATATTTTGACAAAACATTTTTTTCAAGATGCGAAATTCGATTGGACATTTTAATTTTTTCGTGTGCATTTTTTATTACAAGTAAAAGTTTATTGTCTTCATCACCTTTTACGATATAATCAAAAGCACCATCCTTAATTGCTTTAACACCGTCTTCAATTTTTCCATAGGCAGTTAGTATTACAATCTCGATTGATGGATATTGTTTTTTAATCAAGGGAATCAAATCTAACCCGTTTTTATCTGGCAGTCTTACATCAGAAATTACGATATCAACCTCATTGTTTTTTAAGATCTCTAATCCTTCAGAAGCGTTGCCGGCAGTAAAAATCAAAAAACCTTCCAGCTCTAATAATCTTTTAATTAGATTTCCTAATTCGGGCTCATCATCAATTATTAATACTTTGTTAAAACGCATTTCAGCTCATCCTATTGATAAGTAAAATAAATAGCACACCATTATTTTACGAAAATTTAGAAGAAAAAAGTCATTAGAAAATATTTCTGATTCTTAAGCATTCTTTGAACACAATCTATCTCCTTATTTATTATCTACCCAAAATTCAATTACTCATTTTTTCATACCTATTTTTTCTCCACATCTTACCCCATTTATTCTTAAATTGCATATCAATTCATCTATATTTAATTTTTGCAGCCTAAAATATTAACGGAGATATACGTAATAAATGTTAAAAATATTTAAAAAGATCTTTGGTGATAAATACGAAAAAGATTTAAAAATTATTTTACCTATCATTGAAGAAATAAACTCTAATTATGAAACAATAAAAAATCTTACCGATGAAGAACTTATTGGTAAAACGAATGAGTTTAAAGAAAAAATTCAGGCTCGAACCCAGGAAACAAGAAAACAGATTGATGAACTTAAAGCAAGATTACAATCTGATGAAGATTTTGACCGACAATTGGTTTATGATGAACTTGATGAATTGGAAGATAATCTTAATGACGAGTATGAAGAAATTCTTGATGAACTTTTACCTGAAGCATTTGCAGTTATAAAATCAACCTGCCAAAGATTAGTTGGAAAAAACTGGACTGTTGCCGAAAATAAAATTACCTGGGATATGGTGCCTTACGATGTACAGCTAATCGGTGGAATTGTTTTGCATCAAGGCAAGATTGCAGAAATGGGTACAGGTGAAGGAAAAACACTTGTTGCTACACTTCCATTATATCTCAACGCATTAACAGGTCGCGGAGTACATTTAATTACCGTTAACGATTATCTTGCAAAACGTGATAGCGAATGGATGGGTGAAATTTTTAGATTCCATGGATTGACCGTTGGAGTAATTCTTAATACAATGGATTCCGCACAACGCCAGCAGCAATACGCCTGCGATATTACTTACGGTACAAATAATGAATTTGGTTTCGATTATCTGCGTGATAATATGTCTATTGATAAATCCCAGCAAGTGCAGCGCGGACATAATTATGCGATTGTTGATGAAGTCGATTCCGTTTTAATTGATGAGGCAAGAACTCCGTTAATTATTTCAGGTCCCGTTGATCGTGATGATCATCAATTTGATGATATGAAACCGAAGATAGAAAAATTATACAGACTGCAGAAAA
Source organism: Ignavibacteriaceae bacterium (assembly GCA_036170275.1). Taxonomy (GTDB): domain Bacteria; phylum Bacteroidota; class Ignavibacteria; order Ignavibacteriales; family Ignavibacteriaceae; genus IGN3. The sequence goes on along the minus strand of JAVHOU010000146.1, from coordinate 7,218 downwards.
ATTATGTCGCAGCATTAGTTCAGCAGGCAGAGGACATGCTTAGTTCTGATGGAGGAAATGAAACAGAAGCTGGTGTTCTAATTTTTAGAGCTTCCCGCGGTCTACCTAAAAATAATAAGCTTTCAAAAGTTCTTTCCGAACCATCCTATAAAAGATTAATGCAGCAAACAGAGATGGAATATCTTCGGGAAAAGGGGAAAAACATGCACATCATCGATGACGAACTTTACTTTGTTATAGATGAAAAGAATAATCAAATTGATCTTACTGAAAAAGGTAGGGAAGAACTTGCTCGTGGAACCGGAATAGAAAAAGAATATTTTGTTCTGCCTGATCTTGGTTTTGAGATAAGTAAATTTGAACATGATGAGACAATGACACTTGAGCAAAAGCTAAAGAGAAAAGAAGAATTGTATAAAAAATATTCTGACGCAAGCGATAGAATTCACACTCTACAGCAGTTGCTTAAAGCATACACTCTTTTTGAAAAAGATGTTGAGTATGTTGTTACAGAAGATGGTAAGATTGCAATCGTTGATGAGTTTACCGGTCGTGTTCTTCCCGGAAGACGTTACAGCGATGGATTGCATCAGGCAATTGAAGCCAAAGAAAATGTGAAGGTTGAAAGAGATTCCCAAACTTTAGCTACAATTACACTGCAAAATTATTTTAGAATGTACAACAAACTTGCCGGTATGACCGGAACTGCTGAAACTGAAGAAGGCGAATTCTTTGAGATCTATAAATTGGAAGTTGTTGTTATTCCAACAAATAAACCTGTGGTTCGTGATGATCAGGATGATGCTGTTTATAAAACAAAGCGTGAAAAATACAATGCAATAATCGAACAAATTGAAAACTTAAAGAAAGATGGACGACCAGTGTTAGTAGGAACTACTTCAGTTGAAGTTTCCGAAACTCTAAGCAGAATGCTAAAACGAAAAGGTGTTCAGCATAACGTTTTAAATGCGAAACAACATCAGAAAGAAGCAGAAGTTGTTGCACACGCTGGTGAAATAGGTGCAGTAACAATTGCTACAAATATGGCTGGCAGAGGAACGGATATTAAACTTGGTGCCGGAGTTGTGGATAAAAGCGGACTTTATATTCTCGGAACTGAACGGCATGAATCCAGAAGAATTGATAGACAGCTTCGAGGTAGATCGGGAAGACAGGGAGATCCGGGTACTTCCAAATTTTATCTTTCTCTTGAAGATGATTTGATGAGATTGTTTGGCAGCGATAGAATCTCTTCTGTAATGGAAAGAATAGGAATTAAGGAAGGTGAAGTAATTCAGCATCCTATGATAAGTAAATCTGTTGAACGTGCACAGAAGAAAGTTGAAGAGAATAATTTTGCAATAAGAAAAAGATTATTAGAATATGATAACACAATGAACTCTCAGCGTGAAGTTATCTATTCGAGAAGATTAAAAGCACTTCAGGGGGACAGATTAAAAAGTGAAATCTTAGATCAGATGGAAGAGTTTGTTAGTGAAGTTGTTGAAAAACATTTTGAAACCGTTAATATAATCGGAATAAAAGAGCAGATACTCCAAAGTCTTTTAGTTGAAGTTAAACTTGAGTCTGAAGAGTTTGAGACCATTGGTAAAGATGGAATTGTTAAACGCATAGTTGATACAGCGATAGATTTTTATAAGAGAAAAGAAGAAATACTTGGATCAGAACTGATGGCAAGGCTTGAAAGATATGCTGTATTAAGTGTTCTTGATCAGAAATGGAAAGATCATTTGCGAGAAATGGATGATCTAAAAGAAGGAATTGGCTTAAGAGCTTACGGACAAAAAGATCCTTTAGTTGAGTATAAAGGCGAAGCCTTTAAAATATTTGTTGAGTTGTTAAATCAAATAAGAGATGAATCTGTTTCATTTGCTTTTAAATTCTTTCCACAGGCACCTGAAGAAGTTCAGCAAAGAAGAAGAGCCACTCCAAGAATGATGGAGAGTAAACAAAGCACGGATAATATTGGTCTTTCATCCCGTCCGCCGCATACTTCTGCTGAAGGTAAAGTTCAAACTGTTCGTGTAGAAAATAAAATTGGAAGAAATGATCCTTGTCCTTGCGGCAGCGGCAAAAAATATAAACAATGTCATGGAAAATAAAACCGGAGTATTTGGATGAAAAAAATAGAAGCGATAATTCGTCCTTTCAAACTAGACGAAGTAAAAGAAGCTCTGGTTGAGGAAGGGATCCGCGGGCTTACCATTTCTGAAGTCAGAGGATACGGCAGGCAAAAAGGACATACCGAAACTTATAGAGGAAGTGAATATCAGATTGAATTTATTCCCAAGATCAAAATAGAAATTGTTGTTGATGATGCTTTATTAGATAAAGTTGTTGATGCAATTTTGAGGACTGCAAAAACAGGGCAGGTTGGTGATGGTAAAATATTTATTTCCGATGTTCAGGAAGTAATACGAATCAGAACAGAAGAATCTGGCAGCCAGGCATTGTAGAAAAATTTTGCCTTTTTCTTTTTCATAACGTTTAATAGCTTCAACCATGGTTTTCAAAAGTAAATTTACAAAATACCACTTTGCTATCTTTTTTATTTTAAGTTTAAGCGGCTGCTCAACCTGGGATAACTTCACAACTTATTTTAACCTTTACTATAACACCGCAACACTTTTTGATGATACTGAAGCCGAAATCCTTAACCAAAAACACGATCTCTTTTCAAATGAACCGCTTGTGGTACAGGGGAATTCCAAAAATGCATTAATAAAAGTAATTGAAAAAAGTTCAAAGCTTTTACAGTTCAATGCCAGTTCCGGTTTTGTTGATGAAGCTTTAATGATGCTGGGCAAAGCATTTTACTATCAGGGAAATTTCCAGAAAGCAAAAAGAAAATTTGAAGAGCAGTTAGCAACAAAACCAGATGACGAGAAAGAAATCCTGCAGGCAAATCTTTGGATTGCAAAATGTTCGTTTGCACTTAAAGAAAATACCGAGGCTTTAAAAATCACGGGGGAAGTCCGCGCAAAAGCAGTTGAAGAAGGATATGATGATCTTATCAGAGAATCTTATATAGAAGAAATTAAATATCAAATGCGCGAAGAAAAATATGTCATCGCTATTAGTTTAGCTAATGAGTTTGCAGATGTTTATAATGATGATGTAACAAGAGCTCAAATCTATTATGAGTTGGGAAAACTTTATACGCTTACGGGTGATAAAGAAAATGCAATTGCTGCTTACGAAAAAGTATTTAACTACTCACCTGATTTTGATCTTGAAATTTCAGCAACTATTGAATATGCAAATTCTTTAAGAGAAGCCGGGCAGAATGAAAAAGCATTAGAGGTATTTGAGAACATACGGAATAAAGATAAATTTCAAAGTTCTTTCAATCAAATAGATTTTGAAATTGGTAAGACACTTGTTCAATTGGGAAAATATAATGAGGCATATGATCAGTTTCGCCTTGTCGATTCTACATATAAAAACACTCCATTTGCATCCGCTGCAAATTTTGAGTTAGGAGAACTTTATCGGGCTCATCTATCTAACTATGATAGCGCCGGATATTTTTATACAAGAGCTGCCACAACAAATCCGCCAAAAGATTATCTGGAAAAGGCTAAAACCAACAACCAGCTTTTTATTAAATATGCCAAGCTTAGAAAAGATATAAATAAATTTAACAGACAACTTTTCTATTCTGAGAATCCGGATATATTTGCAAAAGATTCTGCAGCTTATACACAAGATTCTTTAAAAATATTAGCTGACTATCTTGAGAAAAAAGAGCTGCAGGATATCTGGAATAATGTTGATATATCTGCTCCTAAGACTGATTCAACTAAACTTTTAGATTTAACCATCCTAAAGCATTCCAAATCTGTAAAAGATAGTTTAAACAAGGTTGACAGCCTAATCAGAATTGGGCTATATAATCCTCTTGATACTATTGGTTTAAGACAAAGTATTCAGAAATCATTAGTCGAAAAATTTGTTAAGGATAGTTTGAATAAAGTTGATAGCCTGATTCGGGTTGGTATGTTTAATTCCAGGGATACAGTTGGATTAAAGCAAAAGTTGTTTAATGAATATAAACTTAGGAATATTGCCAATTCAACAAATATTATGAACAAAGATATTCCCAAGATACCAAATCAAAATCTGGTTAAGCTGGATAGTGTAAAGTTTAAAAGAAATCCACCGCTTAAATTAAAAATCCCGATTGATTCTGCTAAAACAGTATTAGCAAAAAATAGTTTGGAGCTTGGTAATCTTTTCCTTGCCGAGTTAAATGTTCCCGATTCAGCGTACTATCTGTACTCAACTATTCTAAAAAATTATCCGTCAAAAAAATATTATCCAACAACGCTTTATGCATTGGGCAGTTATCATCTTACCATTAATCAAAAAGAAAAAGCGGATAGTTTATTTAAAATTATTTACGATAATTATAAAGATCAAAGCATTGTTAATGCAGCCGCTAATAAATTAAATCTTCCGCTGGTTGATTTGAAATTTGATCCCGCTAAAGATCAATATGCTTCTGCCGAAGGTTTAATGCTTGAGGGTAACTATGATCAATCACTAAATAAATTTTTTAGCATATATAAAGACTATCCCAAATCACCAATTGCACCACAGGCACTTTATACAAGCGGATGGATATTGGAGAACAATCTTTCATTACCGGACTCTGCGGCTGCAATGTACGATATTCTTTCTGCAAAATATCCGACTTCAATTTATGTGAAGCAGGTTACAAAAAAACTTACTACATACAAACAAGAAAAAGCAAGAATACAAAAAGCAATACAGGATAGTTTAATTGCACTTCAAAAAATGAAAACAGATTCTGTTCTTGTTGAAAATAAAGTTCAAGTTATCGAAAAAGATAGCTTAGTTGATAAAACCCTTGTTTCAGAAGAGCCGGACGAGAAACGACCGAATGAAAAAGTAAATGTTGTAAATAAAGTAAACGGACTGAATCAAAAGAAACTTGAGCCTCTTTGGGATCCGCGTAAACATTTTAACTAATCATTTCTGGTTGTACTTAATCCATAAATTCATAGTTTATGAAATACAGAGAATTGATTGAACTCATTGAAGAAGGTGAAAACATCCAATGTGAGTTTAAAAGAAAATTTTCCACGCCGGAAAAAATTTCCCGGGAGATGATTGCATTTGCCAATACTAAAGGCGGTTATTTACTTTTTGGAGTTGATGATGATAAAAAAATTGTTGGTGTTGAAAGCGAAAAGGAAACAGTTGAATTAGTAAAAGATGCGGCTCTCAATTACTGCCAGTTGCCTGTAGAATACACAATTCAGTATAAAGAAATTGAAGGTAAAGAAATTGTAATCATCTCCATCCCGGAATCAAATAATAAACCTCATCGTCTTCAGGATTATCAATCCGAGCTTGATATTAATTCAGCGGTAGTAACAATTCGTGTTAACGATAAAAGTGTTCAGGCAAGTAAAGAAATGATAAGGATTCTTCGCTCACAGACAAATCAATTGGCACTAAAAAAATATTTAATTGGTCCAAATGAAAAATCTGTTTTTGAGTACCTTGCAAAGAATGAAAGAATATCCGTAAAAGAATTAAACCACCTTGTCAACATTTCTGAAAGAAGAGCGTCAAGAACTTTAGTAAAAATGGTAAGAGCAAATCTTTTAATGATTCACACAAAGGAAAATGGGGAAGAGTTTTTTACTGCTGCAGTTTAGTCAAAATTTCAAAACACAAATAACAAATCCCAAATAAACTTCAAATAAAAAAAATAGAAATTATTAAAGAATTGCTGTATGTGTCATTCCGGACTTGATCCGGAATCCATTTTTTGACCCTGAAATAAATTCAGGGTGACAACGATCATTGATTATTAAACTGTATCTCAATCTTCTCAGCTTCAATAGAATCTTCAATTTTAAGTGGCTCTGAGTTTTCTTTGAAATGATATTCTAAATTTTGCGGCTCAATGATTATATCAAAATTTTTCACAACTTCATTTTCGTGGAAAACACAAACACCTTTGTCGTATCTCCATAATCTAAAACTATATGTCATCAAATAATTCCAGACAAAAATAGTGATTTTTTTAGAGATAGTTTTGATAAAGTGATAGTATAAAATTATTGGAAGAGTTAACAATAGTCTTTTTAATCAACTCTGATCTTAAAGATTCTAACTCAAGAGGATTTGGTTTAATGTCGTTATTATTTTTCGCATTTGGGATGAAAGAGAAGTTAAGTGAGGTGATTATTTACTAAATCTCTTAATTGTTGAATTTTATCAATAACCTTTAGTCTCTCTAAAGAAGCATCAACATTATCAAAAACATCATACCTAAAGTTTACAGAAAAATCAGTCAGGTTTTCTAAATTCTCAAGTTCAGCCGGGATGTTCTGTCCATTTTCAATTAACAATGAAAATAGAATTTGTAAATCGTGTGTTCTTTCGTATTTAACATTAATAGTACTTAACCAAGCCTTTAATAATTTTTCAACAGTCTGTTGAGCATGGAACCCAAAAATTTCTATATCAAAAAGAGTTTCATCAATCATGTTCTTTAAGGCATTAAAGTCCTTTTCAGCCATATTGAACATTTTTATAGCGTTTTTAAGATCTTGCATAAAGAACCTTACCCTCCCTTAAACAAGTGGGGATAATATGATTGAGTGAATCCTTCCAGTAATTGATTTCTGATTCAGAAAAAAGCAGTATATCCTTTGGTATCATATAATTTTTTAAAGCCTTACGGATTTTAATGGTTTCATTCCATCTACTTTTGCTTTTAGAAAAATCGTCTTTCTGGATAATGAGAAGATCAAGATCTGATTCAGGTTTATTATCGCCTCTTGCACGTGAGCCGAATAAAATTACCTTTTCAACTTCAACTTCGTTAAGAATTGTTTTAACTATTTCAGAATACTCTATTTTATTTTTGGCGGTCTTTGTTTCCATATTTTAATCTCAAACTTTTATCAAACTTACAAAAAAATAATTTTAGAGTATAGTAGGAAATTGAAAATCAAGTTTCACTAAAAACATCAGCTCGGTTTTATTTTTAGTTCGGATCGATCAGGAGATCGATCCCTACACATTATCAAATATCTTTCTCAATTCAAAAATTGCAATTCCATAAGCAACAGCAACGTTTAAGGATTGTTTAATTCCATATTGTGGAATTTCAATTGAGTAATCACACAAATTTAAAATCTCCTGAGAAACGCC
>JAVHOU010000145.1:0-13882 GCA_036170275.1 Ignavibacteriaceae bacterium | reverse complement strand
ATTAATTAACTTTCCCGATAAGGAATCGGGATAAATATTTATCAGTTGTGTTTTAATATAACGGCCGTTAGGGTCGCCAAAGTTTGTAAGTAAAATGGAGACATTATGAAAAAGATTATTTTACAATTTTTCCTTTTCAGTTTTTTATTCTACAACTCCTTATTTGCTCAACTAGCCAATCAATCAAAAATAAATATTTCAGTCGATGTTCAACAAGAAATATTTCCGGTTATTGCAAAATTCATTTCGGAGGGGAATAAACATTCTAATATTCCCGGTTTGGTTAAATGGGACATACAAAATGCAAATAATGATTCGGTTCAAATTTCGATTATATCTGATATTCCCGAATGGACAGAACCGGCAATTTCAACAGTAATTTTAGGTCCTAATGAGAATAAAGAGATAACCCAAACTCCTTTTGGCAATAAACTATTGAGAAATCATTCTATTGTTCCTACGACAATATCATTGAATGTTAAACAAGGAGATAAAAATATATTTGAGGAAACTAAAAAGATTAAAGTTAGGGCCGCAGATGATATGGTTTGGTCTTTAAATACTCCATATGATACCGAACCATTAATTGCCGCTTGGGTAACTCCGAATGATGATATGGTTGAAAAGATATTATCAAATGCAAAAGAAAGACGTTTTTTTAATAGAAGTTTGTTCGGATATCAAAGCGATGATGTAGTACCACAAGTTAAAGCGATATTCAATGCAGTCAGAAATTATGGTGTATCATATGTTAGTAGCACTATGAGTTTTGGCAAAATTGGGTTTACTCAAAGAGTTCGTTTACCACGGGAATCAATTTTAGATAAATCGGCAAATTGTATTGATGGTGCTGTGTTATTTGCTTCATTATTTGAAAATATTGGATTTGAACCTGTGATAGTATTAATTCCCGGTCACGCTTTTGTTGGGGTTAGACTTGCACCAAATTCGAGAGAAACTTTATTTATTGAAACGACAATGGTTGGGCGTTCAAGTTTAACTAGTATTTTAACATTAACAAAAACATTCGATGCCGCTGTGAAAGAAGGCAACGATGAATTTAACAAAGCTATGCAAACGAATCCAAATTCAGTTCGGATTGTAGATATTAAAAAAGCTAGAGAAAATGGAATTTATCCTTTGTGGTAATTTTTTTAATGTGGAGTTTATAAAATGAGTTCAAATAAAAGCAATCTTACGATAATTATTGTCACAATTGTAATAACAATCTTAGTTATTCTACTCATTACAAATTATCAAACCATTTTTAAAACTGTTTATCCTCCGAAACCAGTTGTGGTGAGTTCAGAATTTGATGATTCATCTACAAAGTTATTTGAATATAGTGCTAAGGTTGAAGCGGTCATTCGCAATGATGGAGGAAACGGAGATATTGTTTTTGAAGCAACTGTTTATCAAGATGGGAACTCCTGGACAAAAACAGCTAAGAAATATTTTGAAGCAAAAGAAACTTCAACTATGGTATTACAATTTGATGAAGTTAAATTGCTGAAAGGTGAAATACAAAGCCGTGTTCGAGTATATTCATTTGGTAAATAAGATTTTCAATTATAAGGTTTACTTATGAAAAAATTATTTGTTACTCTATTTCTTTTGCTTATGTCAATAAGTTTATTTGGTCAGTCTAATCAGAAAATTGAATTGTTTGATTTATTAACAACGTTTATACCCGAAACTGAAAATACGTGCAAAGATTGGTTTACTGGTGCTGACGAAAACAGTCCGATAATTTGGGAAACAGAAGGTACGAATTACGAAGACGCATATAGTAAAGATTTAATGCTTGGTATGTTTGGAAGAAAAGGGAAAGTTATTGTTACAATAAATGATAATCCATTATTCTTTTTAGCAAAGAAAAAAGAAATGGTTGAATGGGACATTAAAATATTTGGGCCAAGAATTGGTATATACGCTTTATATATTTCAAACAATATATTGGGACAAGCAAATTGTTTTGATAATGAATGTATTAAATCTTATTTCACAAAAAAAGGTGCTAGTATTAAACTTCTTCGTTGCAATGTAGAAAGTGTTTCGTCTGGCAAATTATTTTATGAAATCAAAATTAAAAATAAGTCTAAGGTATTTTTAACTATAGATTTTTCTTGTGGGAGTGCTGGTTGTGGTGGAGAATACTTATTTCAATTTTACGAACCCAATAATGAATATTTTAAAAAACAAGAATTAACTAACACAAAATGTAAGTAAGTAGCCTAACCAGCAGCTGCTAATGAACTCACTCTAATTGTGGAGTAAGAGTAAAACCGAAACGATGTGCTTGTTTATATAAATATTTTAGTTGTCGTTCTTTGAATTTTTGTCGTGCAATTTTACACAAATATCGATGCCGTTAATATCATAAAGGTAATGGCAGCCAAACCTCTTTAATAAGTACAAAGTTCCGGTAGAGGCGAGCAGGCTATTTTAGTTTGGCGAATTTGTGATTTTAGAAATAGTGTTTTAGTTATAGTTAGTTGTTTTAAGTGTTCGATTAGTTAATTAAATAAATATTGGCAGTTATTTTTTATACAGCATTGTTGTTCTAGGCAGCACTTTAATTGCCAAACCTTTAGGTTACAATTATTATTTTAATCAAAGGAGAGACAAATGAAAAATTTATCGATTCTTTTTTCTATTGCTCTTTCTATCTTATTACTAATTTCTTGTACAGAACCAAATTCGCCAACCATTGATAATCCGGATGGTATCTTTAATGGGAATATTATACTCCTTGATTCTTCTGGCACTAATACAGTATATGGCAACATTTCATTGTATCGTGGCAAAACTACAGATTTAAGTGGCGAATGGAGTTTAAGAAATGGGCAGAATGGAAAACTTGTTGGCTCAATCAATAATTTAAAGATAAATATAAATCTCAATCCAGATATGATTGATGATAATACTTTTCTCATTGGAGATTTTGGAAGCAACTCAATTGAAGGGCAGTGGTTTCATTCCGGAATTATGGGTGTTAATAATAGAGGAACTTTTAGTGCAAAAAGTTATTAAACAGACGCGCTTCAACGCCGTCGGTCCCGACGAGTCGGGGCAGGCTATTTTAATTGATCGGATTTGAGATTTTTGAAATTGTATTTTAATTAAAGATTTTGTCCTAAGTGTTCGGATAATTAATTAAATAAATAATTTTTGGCAGTTGTGTTTTACCCGGTTTCGTTGTTATGGCGATGGGTTAGGTGCAACATCGTTAAACTTATGAAAAAAATAATTGAAATAGTGATAGTCGCTACTATAATGTTTATAAGGTGTCAAGATGAAATAATCAATCAACCCGAGTCACTTAAGTGGTATCAGCAATCAAGTGGAACTTCAGAACCTTTACATGGTGTCTGCTTTACAGATGCTAAGAATGGAACTGTCGTTGGTTGGACTGGCACAATTCTCAGGACTACAGATGGAGGAGCAACTTGGGCTAAACAATTAAGTGGGACAATCAACCCCTTATCAAGTGTCTTCTTTACTGATACAAATAATGGTTGGACTGTTGGTTCTTTTGGTACCATTCTACAAACAACTAACGGTGGAGGCACATGGGTTTTACAATCAAGTGAGACAATTGATTGGTTACGTAGTGTCTTCTTTACTGATACAAATAATGGTTGGGCTGTTGGTTCTTTTGGTACAATCCTAAATACAACCAACGGTGGAGCCAAGTGGACTTTTCAATATAGTGGAACAACAACTATGTTGATGAGCGCTTTCTTTGTTGATGAAAATACTGGAACTGTTGTTGGCGATAGCAGCACAATTCTCAGAACCACAAATGGTGGAGTAACTTGGACATTAAAGTCAAATAAGACTGGAAACACTTTGATGAGTGTCTACTTTACTGATACAAATTTCGGGACGATTGTTGGTGATAGTAGCACAATTCTAAGAACCACAAATGGCGGGGCAACTTGGACATTTCAGTCAAATAAAACAAAAAACGATTTGATGGGTGTCTACTTTACAAATGTAAATATAGGTACAGCAGTCGGTATTTATGGCGCAATCCTACGAACTACGGATGGAGGTTTAAACTGGATTTCACAAACAAGTGGAACGATGAGCTGGTTCTATAGTGTTTCTTTCTCCGATTCAAATAACGGATGGACCGTTGGTGAATTAGGCACTATTCTAAAAACAAGCTCTAATAAATGATTTATGAAGTATTGTAGTTTAATTCATAAATTATTTTAAATACAAGCCTAACTGCTTAATAAAGGAAAGAGTCAATAGTACAAAGAGATTTAAGAGAACATATTTTCCAATACTGAATTAAGAATTTGGGTAATAATTTTATAACGCCCTTTTTTAAACTTGAATCATTATTTTGTGTCACTGACAAAGAACCCGTCCATAGGCTTCTATCGAGAAAGGAAATATGGGAACGATAATATTTATTATAATTGCTGTTATTATAATTACGGCAATAATTTACTTTTCAATGCAGAAGAAAACCCATTGTCCAAATTGTAATAGTAATATCGTTGTTCGGACTGGTAAAAAGATTTATAAAGAAAATCCAGCAATTGCAGTTTATGGGTCACCCAATTCATATCACGAACTAGAATATAAGTGCAATAATTGTGGACATACATTTTGGGAAAAACAAAAAGCAATTATTTTTAATTGATGTATTGATAGTTCACGAGATTTTATAAAAAATAATTTTTTAGTTTTTTATCACATAAGTAAAGAGTATTAAAATGATTAACAGAATAACTCGAGCCATATTATTTATAATTTTAATTCTAACAGCTTCTACACTAATAAATAGCACGCAACTAAGCGCTCAACCGGAACCAAAAGGAATCAGGACAATTTATCTAATCAGGCACGGAGACTATACGCCCCAAAACGATAGCTTACCGGATTCAGAAAATATTCTTACTCCACTTGGCATTGCTCAGGCACGTTTAGTTTCGACAAGATTGAAATCAATGAATATTATTTTCAACTCACTTACTAGCAGCACAATGACACGTGCAAAACAGACTGCTTTAGTGATTAACAAGGATTTCCCTGAACTAAAACTGGAACAGTCCAATCTGATAATGGAATGCACTCCTCCATCGTGGAGAAAAGATGTTATGGCGGGAGTAGATACATCAGAAAAGGGAGAGTGTGTTAAAAATCTTGAACAAGCTTTTCAAAAATATTTTATTTCATCACCGGATGATAAAAACCGAAATGATATTATCGTTTGTCACGGAAATGTAATCCGTTATTTTGTAACTAAAGTTTTAAAAGTTGATACGATGGCTTGGCTTCAAATGAGTATAACAAACTGCAGCTTAACAATTATCAGGATTTTACCCGATGGAACTATGAAGCTTGATGCATTCAGCGATTATGGACACATTCCTGAAAATATGCGAACCTTTACAGGCGGAAAGAATAAACCGAAAGAGCTTATAATAGATAATTAAAAAAACACAATCGATCAATGTCAATAATATTGTTGGTAACTATTATAACAAAAGAATAATATTCGTAAGAATCTTTGCTGCAATTAAATCACTAATATTATTTCTCACTGCATCGTCAACATCACTCCAACTTTTTCTTTAACTTTGTATTGTAAAAACAGGAAATGTTATGGATCAATACACAACAGAAAAACTTAAATCAATTGTAAGCTCACAAAACTTTTTTAATTCTAAGGAAGACAAATTAGTTTACTCATACGATGGTACTCCCGTTTACCAGCAATTACCCGAAGCAGTTTTATTCCCGCAGGATGAAGAGCAAATTTCACAAATTCTTAAACTTGCAAACCAGGAAAAGTTTAATGTTGTTCCGCGCGGTGCTGGTACAGGCTTAAGCGGCGGTTCTATTCCTGTTGATAATTCTGTTGTTGTTGTTATGACAAAGTGGAATAAAATTTTAGAAGTTGATACAAACAATCTTACCGCTTGGGTTCAACCCGGAGTCGTAACAGGAATCTTACAAAAAGAAGTTGAGAAGTTTGGTTTGTTTTATCCGCCTGATCCCGGAAGTTTAAATGTTTGTACGATTGGCGGTAACGTTGCAAACAATGCCGGCGGTTTGCGCGGACTAAAATATGGCGTTACAAAAAATTATGTGCTTGGTGTTGAAATGATTCTTCCTAACGGTGAACTTCTTAAAACCGGCGGAAAGAATATGAAAGATGTTGCAGGTTATAATCTTCGTGATTTTATTGTCGGAAGTGAAGGTACACTTGGAATAATTACAAAAGTTTTATTGAAACTTGTACCAAAACCTACTCAGACAATTACTCTTTTAATTTTCTTTGATAAAATTATTGATGCGGGTAAAACTGTATCGGATATTATTTCTTCGTTTATCGTTCCATCGATGATGGAATTTTTAGACAACACAACAATTAATTGCGTTGAGGATTACACAAAGATTGGATTGCCCAGAAAAAGTGAAGCGATACTTTTAATTGAGATAGATGGAAGAGGAAGCATTGTTCAGGATGATGCCGAGACGATCAGAAGAATTGCTGTAAAAAATAATGCTTCTTCACTTAAAGGCGCTGCAGATGAAACCGAAGCAAATGTATTGAAGACTGCAAGGCGAAGTGCTTTCAGTGCACTTGCCAGAAGAATGCCAACAACAATTCTTGAAGATGCAACTGTTCCCAGAAGTGAGCTTGCTGTAATGATTGAAAAAGTTTCTAAGGCTGCAAAAATGTTTGATGTTACATTTGGAAATTTTGGTCATGCAGGTGATGGTAATCTTCATCCAACTTGTTTGACTGATGAAAGAAATTCTAAAGAGCTCGATAAAGCTCATCGTGCATTTGATTTTATTTTTAATGAAGCAATTAAACTTGGCGGAACAATTACCGGTGAGCATGGAACCGGATTGGCTAAAAAACATTTTCTTGAACAAGTTGCCGGACCAGCCGGAATTGATATGATGAAAAAAATTAAATCAGCGATAGATGAAAATAATATTTTAAATCCCGGCAAAATTTTTACTATCTCACCCAAATGCGAGGGAAGTATGCCAACCAAACGCGAACAGATAAAAGATTTTCATGCCTAAAGAAATTGATTACAAAGAATTATTAAAAATTTTACCTAGCGATGATATACTGCAGCAATGTATGCACTGTGGATTATGCCTTGCAACCTGTCCCACTTACGATATAACTAAACTCGAACGTTCTTCACCACGCGGAAGAATTAGAATGATAAGATCTGTTGCACGCGGCGAAATGGAACTAAGTCCATTGTTTGCTGAAGAAATGAATTTTTGTTTGGATTGCCAGGCTTGTGAAACTGCTTGTCCGGCGGGAGTTAAGTATGGGCAGATGGTGGAAACAGCTCGCGTGGTTGTAGATAAAGCTGGTTACGGATCAAAAGCTGGTTTAGTTATTAAAAGATTTGCGTTAAGAAAAGTCGTGGGTTCAAGAAATGGATTAAAGTTTGTTTCAAGATTGTTGTGGTTCTACCAGAAAATTGGGTTGCAAAAATTTGTTCGTGCAACCGGAATATTAAAAATCTTTTCTAAAAATCTTGCTGAGATTGAAACCCTTTCTCCAGCAATAGCAGATAAGTTTTCTGATACACAAATAAAAGAAATTGAATTACCAAATGGGGAAGTGAAGTATAAAACTGCTTTCCACTTTGGCTGTTTGATGAATACGATGTTTGCAGATATAAATATCGATACGATTGATGTGCTTAAAGAATGCGGATGTAAAATTATTACTCCGCAAGACCAGGTTTGCTGCGGTTCTTTGATGGGGCACAATGGCGACATGGATTTTGCATTAAAACTTGCAAGAAAAAATATTGATGCGTTTGAAAAACACGATTACGATTATTTGATTTCAAATTCTGCCGGCTGCGGAGCATTTATGAAAGATTATGCTCACTTGCTTGAAGATGATTCTGTTTATGCAGAAAAAGCAAAACGCTTCTCCTCTAAAGTAAAAGATGTAATGGAATTTTTTGCAGAACAAAAACCGATATTGAACTTTAAAAATGTCATTTCGAAGGAGTCCGCGACTGAGAAATCTGAATCCAATTTATCAAAACAAATTTCTCCCTCCGGTCGAAATGACAATCAAAAAGTTCTTGAACCTGAACCTGAACTCACTAATGTCACTTATCACGATGCCTGCCATTTAGTTCACGCACAAAAAATTTCTTCACAACCGCGCGAAGTAATAAAATCTTTACCGGGAATTAATTACACAGAGCTTGAAGAAGCAAGCTGGTGCTGCGGCAGTGCAGGTATTTATAATGTCGTAAGATATGATGACGCAGTAAAGCAGCTTGAAAGAAAAATGCAGAACATTAAAAACACAACAGCCAAAATTGTGTTAACAGGAAATCCCGGCTGTATGGGACAAATAAAGCATGGTACACAAAAGTTTAATGTTGATGTGGAAGTGCTGCACCCAGTTACACTGATAAAGCGAATGCTTAAAAATTATGGTGAGAATACATGATGAAAGTCATTCCTGCGAAAGCAGGAATCCAGTTATTAGATTCAACATTATTCGCTGTGGCGACCGAATGATAAAATATTTTTAGTTTGAGAATTGTCATTTCGAAGGAGTCTTCGACTGAGAAATCTGTGAAATAAAATTTAGCAGATTTCTCACCGACCAAAGTCGGATTCGAAATGACTAAAAAATTTAGTCAATTATCTTCTCATCCCAAATTAAATGATCAAAACTTTCTCTGCTTCTGATAACAGAATATTTATCACCATCAACCATAATTTCCGCGGCGCGGCGGCGAGCATTGTAGTTTGAAGACATTACCATTCCGTAAGCACCCGAAGACATGATTGCTAACAACTCGCCAGATTTAGATTCTGATATTTCTCGCTCACGCGCAAAGTAATCACCTGATTCACAAATCGGTCCAACAATGTCAGCAATTATATCTTTTCTTTCTTCAAACCTTTGAACAGGTTGGATATGATGGTAAGCTTGGTATAAAGATGGGCGAAGCAGATCATTCATTGCTGCATCAACGACGATAAAGTTTTTATTCTCATTTTTTTTGTTGTACAAAACCTCAGTAACTAAAATTCCACCGTTGGCAGTTAAAAATCTGCCAGGTTCAAAAATAATTTCACAATTTAATTTCTTAAAAAGTGGAATAGTTTTATCTGCAAATTCATTTATTGTAAATGATCGTTCGCTATCATAACTAACACCTATTCCTCCGCCAACATCAAAGTGTTTGAGAGTTAAGCCATCCGACTTCAATTCAAAATAAAGTTCGGAAAGTTTTTGCACTGCTTCAACAAAAGGATCGATTGAAGTTATTTGCGAACCGATATGCATATCAATTCCCGTGAATAGAATATGAGAAAAATCTTTTCTTCTCTTGTAAATTGATAAAGCAGTTTTTGATTCTACTCCGAATTTGTTGCTTGATAGTCCCGTTGAAATGTAAGGATGTGTTTTTGCATCAACATCAGGATTTACACGAACTGCAACTCGTGCGACCTTGTTCATTTCTCCGGCAATTTTATTTATCAGTTCAATTTCTTCTTCGGATTCAGCTTTGATCATCAAAACAT
The DNA here is from genome assembly GCA_036170275.1 of Ignavibacteriaceae bacterium. Taxonomy (GTDB): domain Bacteria; phylum Bacteroidota; class Ignavibacteria; order Ignavibacteriales; family Ignavibacteriaceae; genus IGN3. The sequence goes on along the minus strand of JAVHOU010000145.1, from coordinate 4,315 downwards.
TTTTTTCTAAACCGAGTTTTATTTCATTTTTTGTTTTACCGACACTTGTAAGAATGATTTTTGAAGGATCAACTCCGGTTTTTAATGCACGATACAATTCGCCTTCAGAGTTTGCATCAATTCCGCTTCCTAGTTTTACAAAAGTGTCTATCACACTAAGATTAAAATTAGCTTTCATCGCATAGAATATCTTATGATTGATATTCTTGAAAGCATTTTCAAATTCTTGATACTGATTTATGAAATGATTTTTGCTGTAAATGTAAAGTGGAGTCCCAAACTCTTTCGCTAATTTATTTACATTTACGTCATCAACATAAAGTTGATTGCTTTTATATTTAATAAACTTTGTTTCGAAGTAATTCATAATATTATTTTTGTTTAGTAACGGTCACCCTTCGACTTCGCTCAGGGTGACAATTGTTTTAGAATTAATTCCGAAGTCATGCTGAGCCCCGATATTCATCGGGATAAACTACGTCGAAATATGACTATTTAATTAATTATACAAATAATACTTCTTAGAAATCGTTCTAAAATTCTCAATGTCTTTATTCAAATAGGGAAGTATATCATCTACTTTTAAGTTTTGCATAAATAGTTCTCTGATCTTACTTGTTCCTAAAACTTTATCGAACATATCAAATCTACCTTCATTTTCTGAAATGATATTTCTGCCATAAAGTTCATTAACAGCTTGAGCAAAATAAAACTGAATTGGAATTAAATTAACATTGTTATAATCAGTAATATAAACTTCAACCCCATGAAGCATTTTATCTTTTCCAAATCCATAATAAGGTTTATAAGTTATTGGTCTGAAAATAACTCCTTCAAGATTGTATGAATTCATTTTTTTCGCAAGCTCTTCGCCATTTATCCATTCAGTAGCAAAAGTTTGAAATGGAATTGTGTATCCAACACCGATTGACAGGACTCCGTTTAGCTCTCCAAGTATTCCGGAAATAGTGTAGTAAAATGGAGAATATTTATGTGGAATGTGAGGAGAAGTTAAAACCCACGGCAATCTGGTTTGTTCAAAATACATATCACGTGTCCAACCTTCCATTGGTACAATTGTTAATTTGCACTTCACTTTGTTTTCGAGTAAGCCTTCCTCGTTTAGCAATGCTGCTAATTCTCCAACTGTCAATCCATGCACATAAGGAATTGCAAACTGACTAACAAAAGAAAAATATCCTTCTTCAACAATGTTTCCTTCAATTCTATTTCCGCCAATAGGATTTGGGCGATCCAGAATAACGACTTCTTTATTATTTTCCGCTGCAGCTTCCATCACCAAACCCATTGTACTGATGTAAGTGTAAGATCGGCTCCCAATATCCTGAATATCAAACACAAGTACATCAACATCCTTCAACATTTCTGAATTTGGTTTGCGTGTTTTGCCGTACAATGAATAAACCGGAAGTTTTGTTGCATCATCGATATAAAAATCAACAAAATCACCACCAGAATAATTTCCACGTACGCCGTGTTCAGGTCCGTATAATGCGGTTAGATTAACTTCTTTCGCTTCAAATAAAATATCAATTGTGGATTTTAATTTGCTATCAACTCCGGTTGGATTTGTTACTAAGCCAACTCGTTTACCTTTGAGGATATCAAAATTTTTATCGCGTAAAACCTCAATTCCTGTTTTTACTTTTGAGGAAATAATTTCTTTAGTTGGATTTAGTTCTGATTCAACCATTTTAAGGAATGATCCATCTGCAAGATATTTATATAGATCCTTTCCCGGACAAACAGTTTGAGTCGTATAATCTTTATGTCCCCTTATGTCTTTTAATTCAACGTGATACTTTAGTTTTAGAAATGCAACAAGTTTCGCTAATGATTTTAATTGAACTTGCTTTATAGTTTGAACTTCATAATTTCCCACAACACAAATTAAAGCGTGACCGGTTACATCGTAATCTGTATTGGTATCACCGGGATAATTTATTGGGCGGGCTTCATAAATATTTCCTTTAAGATCAATCATAAAGTGGTAGGGGATATCAATCCATTTTTTTTCTGATCTGCTCCAGCTCTGAAGATTGCGGAGATACTGAATCATATCTTTATCCTCCGCAAATTCTTCACCGCCATGATGGATTGTAATTTTGTTTATCGAATGTTGCGGTAGAACCCTATCAAGTGGATTCCAACCCCAATCTGCTCTTGAAATTATTTTTAAATCAATTGGATATTCCAGTTCCGAAATATTTATCATTTGTGAAGTTGAAGAACATCCAAATAATAAGATAATTGAAATCAATATTGTAATAGTATAAAATGTTTTCATAAATGTTTTCTTTTCTAAATAAGAACTGGGGTGAATTTTGTATTAATAATTTCGCCTTCATTTAATCCAACGCACGAAGTATGGGTTTTATTTCTTTCATCAGATGCGTTAAAAGTAACTCCATCCTTAATATAGATGATAGTCATTGCGCTACGCATTTCAGTTGTTTGATTATTCCCGGCGCCATGAAAAGTTAAGCCGGAATGAAATGTTGCATCACCTGCTTTAAGCGGAACAAAAACTTTTTCTGAATCATTTAAGATTTTTGGTTGATGAGGATTCTTAAAAATATCAACGTACTCTTTAAGCTTTGGATCATTTGTGTGTGGATAAAAATACAAGCATCCTTTTTCTACTGGAACATCTGTGAGAGCAAGCCACATCGTTGTTGTAAACTGCGGTTCAGCGATTGGCCAATAGCTGCAATCCTGATGAGCATCAGTTATTCTTCCGCCAGGTTCTTTAAATAATGCTTGATCATGCCAAAGTCTAACATGATCAACTTGCATTAAATCTTTTACAATACCGGCAAATCTTTTTGCAAAAACAAAATCTTTTATTGCAGGAAATTCCCAGCATAAATATCCGCATTGAAGAAGTGATTGCTCGTACTGCGATTTATCTTTTAGCTTTCTTTCATCCTTACCTTTTCTGATAAGAACAGATGATTGAATTATTTTTTTAATTTGCGGAAGAAATTCGGGTTCAACAACATTTCCAATTTTTACAAAACCATTCTCAGCATAATTTTTAATTTGATTTTGGGACAAGTTGATTTGTGAATTATAAAAATTTTTAAGTGCAGGATTTGCTGGTGTCTTGAGAATATCTATTGCTTCTTCAATTGTCAAACCATTAAAATGAATCATAAAAAAATATCCAATAAACTTTTAATTTTTACATTTTAATTTAAGGTTTATAGTATCCTTCTTCAATCAAATTTTGTTTTATCTGCAGCATTAATTTCATATTTTAAACCACCAAATTTGAAAACAAAAAGGTAATCAACTTGAAATATCTTATTGGGATGGACGGAGGGGGAACAAAAACAAAATGTATCCTGACTGATATAAATTTAAATCCCATCTTCGAAACAACAGGCGGACCTTCAAACTTTTTAGTAATCGGAACTGAAAAAGTTTCTGAAACAATTCTTAATCTCATAAATGATTGTTCATCATCCCAAAAAATTTCTTCAAGCAATATCGAAGCAATAGTTCTTGGAACAACTGGCGGAGGAAGAAAAAGTGATGCTGAAATTTTAGAAACACAAATAATAAAAGTTGCTTCACAAAAATCCATAACAACTAATAAATTCCGAGTTGAAAGTGATGCACGAATTGCACTCGAAGGAGCTTTCTCAGGTAAGCCAGGCAGTATTCTAATTGCCGGAACCGGTTCAATAATGTTTGGCAAAGATGAAGAAGGTAAGATTCACCGCGTTGGTGGATTTGGTAGATTTATCGGTGATGAAGGTAGCGGTTACAGAATTGGGCGAATTGGTTTAAATGCGGTTGCCCGATATTTTGACGGCAGAGCTAAACTCACAAAGATTGCAGATTTACTTGAACAGGAATTTTCTATCTCAAATTCAGAACAACTAATTACAGAAGTTTACAGAAATAATTTTAACATCGCTTCAGTCACTCCGCTTGTCTTTGATGCCGCTGAAAGCGGGGATATAATTGCGCAGAGAATTCTTGAAGATGAAGCTAATGAATTGTTACTTCATATTTACGCAATGAAATTGAAATTAAATGTTCAAATATTAAAAGTATCATTAATTGGGAGTTTGCTTACAACTGCAAATTATTTTTCTTATTTATTTAATGAAATGGTCATAAGAAAATTTAATGACGTTCAGATAAAAGAAGCGGAACACTCACCCGAGTATGGTGCTGCGTTATTAGCGAAACAATTATAGAACGGACGTCATTGCGAACGAGTCTTCTGCCAAAGGCATCCCTCTGGGAGAGTGAAGCAATCTGCCAAAAAATAGATTGCTTC
>JAVHOU010000144.1:0-13905 GCA_036170275.1 Ignavibacteriaceae bacterium | reverse complement strand
TGATAAAGGAAGAATTCAAATCTATTTAAAGAAAGATGAAATTGGTGATGCTTACGATTCATTTAAACTTATGGATATTGGTGATATAATTGGTATCGAGGGATTTGTTTTCAAAACTAAAACGGGTGAAATATCTGTTCACACACGTGAATTAAAATTACTTTGCAAATCCTTACAGCCATTACCAATCGCCAAAGAAATTACTGATGAGCAAGGCAATAAAGTTATCTTTGATCAGTTTGCGGATAAAGAATTGAGATACAGAAAAAGATATGTTGATCTTATTGTAAATCCTGACATCAAAGAAGTATTTATAAAACGAAGTAAAATAATTTCATCCATAAGAAGTTTTCTTGATTCTAACGAATATCTTGAAGTTGAAACCCCAATATTACAGCCGCTTTACGGTGGTGCAGCCGCACGTCCATTTATTACTCATCATAATACTCTTGATACAGAACTATATCTTAGAATAGCGGATGAGTTGTATCTTAAAAGATTAATAGTAGGCGGGTTTAATGGAGTTTATGAAATTTCAAAAGATTTTAGAAATGAGGGAATGGATAAATTTCATAATCCGGAATTTACAATGTTAGAGTTGTACGTTCCCTATAAAGATTATAACTGGATGATGGAATTTGTAGAAAAGATGTTTGAGTTTGTTTGTCAAAATGTTTTTAACACTCTCAATTTTAATGTAGATGGAAATGAGATCAACTTTAAAGCTCCGTGGAAAAGAGTTTCAATGATAGAAGCAATTGAACAAAAAACTGGACTAAATGTTTTAAATTGTTCGATTGATGAATTAAAAGAATCTGCTAAAAAATTAGGAATCGAAATCAGTACAATTCATTCACGAGCAAAATTTATTGATGAAATATTCAGCGTAACTGTTGAACCTGATTTGATTCAACCAACTTACATTATCGATTATCCGATGGAATTATCTCCACTCGCTAAAAAGCATCGTAGCAAAGAAGGTGTAGTTGAAAGATTTGAAGGATATGTTCTCGGGAGGGAAATCTGCAATGCATTTTCAGAATTAAATGATCCGATCGATCAAAGAAAAAGATTTGAAGCACAAGGTAAAATGAAAGAAGAAGGCGATGAAGAAGCGCATCAAATAGATGAAGATTTTATCCGCGCTTTGGAATTCGGTATGCCGCCAACTGCTGGGTTAGGTGTTGGCATCGATAGATTAGTAATGCTTTTAACAAATCAGCCATCAATACGTGATGTTATGTTTTTTCCACAGATGAAATCTGAAATCAAAAGTTAAAATGAGAAATATTAATTGGATTAACTTTTCAGCAGAAAATTTTATATTAAATTTAATAATGTTTTAGATCGGAGATATTTGATGTCATTAAAATCTGTAAAGTTTTCATTTCTTTTTTTTGCTGCTGTTTTTGGTATTGTTTTGGGAATTGCGTTAGACAAAATATTTTCAGAAGATAACCTGCGCGACAGCATAAAAAAATTTAATGATGTACTAACTTTTACCGAGAAATATTACGTTGAGGAAGTCGATACTCAAAAATTAGTTGAAGCTGCAATCAATGGCATGCTTAATCAATTGGATCCACATTCTGTCTATATACCTCCAGAAGAATTTTCACAAGTTGAAGAATCATTCCGAGGCGATTTTGAAGGAATCGGAATCGAGTTTCAGGTTGTCAACGATACACTTACCGTTGTATCAGCAATTTCAGGCGGTCCAAGCGAGGCATTAGGAATTTTACCAGGCGATAGAATTATTAAAATTGATGATAAAAATGCTATTGGAATATCTAATGATGATGTTAGAAAAAAACTTCGTGGTAAAGCTGGAACTGAAGTTAAAGTAACTATAATGCGTTTCGGTGTCAACAAGTCAATTGAATACAACATTGTGCGTGATAAAATTCCTCTATATTCTGTTGATACACATTTTATGATCGATGATAAAACAGGTTATGTAAGTGTATCAAGATTTGCGGAAAAAACTTATGATGAATTGAATGAGGCTTTAAATGATTTAGATAAAAATGGTATGAAGCAACTAATTTTGGATCTCAGAGGAAATCCCGGCGGATATTTAAATCAAGCTGTTAAGATTAGTGATTTGTTTATAAGCGGGAATAAAAAAATTGTTTATACTGAAGGAAGAAGAAAAGAATTTGATGAGGAGTATTCTGCTTCTGTACCATCAAAGTTTGAAAATATTCCTTTAATAATATTGATAAATCGTGGAAGCGCCTCAGCAAGTGAAATCGTTTCTGGCGCAGTGCAAGATTGGGATCGAGGATTAATTGTGGGCGAAACTTCATTTGGTAAAGGTTTAGTTCAACGTCAATTTGATTTGTCTGATCACTCAGCCCTTCGCTTAACAATTTCAAAATATTATACACCTTCCGGTAGATTAATTCAGAGAGATTATAAAAATAAAAAAAATAAAACGGATTATTATTCTGAATTAGATAGCAGTAAAGAAAATGAAGGTGATAACATTAATCATACTGCAGAACAGGATTCTGTTCGTCCTGAATTTAAAACCGGAAAGGGAAGAATTGTTTATGGCGGCGGCGGAATTACGCCTGATTACATTGTTAAATCTGAATTGATTACTGAATACACAAGAAATCTTTTGAGGAAAAATTTATTTTATACTTTTATTCTTTCATATCTCGATGCGAATGGAGAGAGCATAAAAAATAAATATAATGATAATCTTAAATCTTTCAAGAAAGATTTTAAAATAACAGATGAATTTTTAAATAACTTTATAACGTACGCAAAATCAAAAGATGTTGAATTGAATAAAAATGATTTGGCGAAGGATAATGTTTATATCCGTGCAAGACTAAAAGCACAAATTGCAAGAAATTTCTGGAAGAATGAGGGATGGTATTCAGTATTGCTTCCAACAGATGAACAATTTAATAAATCACTGACTCTTTTTGATGAAGCAAAAGATTTGGCTAAGCTAAAGTGAAAAATAAATTAATAGTATCTGCATTTTTCTTAATTTCATTTGCGATAATCGGTTTCAAACCAAATTTGCAAAACAGTTTCAATTCTAATTTTCCTAAAAAAATTGAAGTTGGTGAGGACATCACTTATGTTGTTAAATATTTGATGTTTGAAATTGGCGAAGTTCATTTAAAAGTTCTTAGACAAGAAACATCCGGTAAAGATACTCTTTACAGTGCAATTGCATATATCGATTCTTACTCGGGATTACCTTTCGTTGATCTTCATCAGATATATGAAACAAAATTTGATTCAAAACAAATATCGCATTTCTTTAAGGGAACAATTTTATCTACTGATACAACTTTTACTAAATATAATTTTAATCGAGAAAAGAAACAGATTCACATTCTTAAAGGTAGAGAAAGAACAAATAAGATTTGGACGGATAGTATTGCAGCATATGATAGAGACTATCAAGATGGACTTTCACTTTTTTATTTTGCACGGATGAGAACAGGAACTAAAAAAACTGTTCAAGTACCATGTTTTATTAATGAAAAATATGAAAAAACATATATCAATTTTTATAAAGATGTTGAAGATATCGATGTAGATGCTGTTGATTATGATATTGCTTGTGTTCGGTTGGATGGTGAAACGGAGTTCCGAGGTATTTTTGGATTAACAGGTTATTTTGAAGGATGGTTTTCAGACGATGATCAGGCAGTTCCAATCGTTGCCAAGATGCAGGTTATTATAGGCAGTATTAAACTTGAACTTAAGGAATGGAAGAAAAAAAAATGGATGCCTCCGAAATACAAAGGTCAAATGAGGAAGTAAAACTTTTTCCATATCAAGATCTTTATCCTAAAATTCATAAAACAGTTTTTCTTGCTTCAGGAGTAAAGATAGTTGGAGATGTTCAGATTGGTGCTGAATCTAGTGTTTGGTATAATGTAGTTATCCGTGGTGATGTTCATTACGTAAAGATAGGGGAAATTACAAATATACAGGACTGCTCAATGTTGCATGTTACAAACGGAAAATATCCACTTAACATTGGAAGTAAAGTTACTATCGGTCATTCAGTTAAATTGCATGGCTGTACACTTAAGGATTTATGTTTAATCGGAATTGGTTCTATTGTACTTGATGGCGCTGTTGTCGAAGAGCATTCGATGGTTGCAGCAGGTGCAGTTGTTAAGCCAAATTTCATAGTACCTTCAGGAAAATTAGTTGCGGGAATTCCTGCAAGGGTCTTACGAGATCTTACAAAAGAGGAAATCGATGATTTTGAAAAATCAGCTATACGTTATAAAAAATATACAGAGATTACGATAAATTCATTAAACAAAATTGATTGATAAATGACTTTTTAGATCAATGAGAAATTTGAGAATTTATAGTAATAATAAATATGTCAAGAAGATGAATGTTCATAAACTTGTAAATGCATTATCTGAAAAACTAAATTTTTCTATTCTTAGTCTGGATATTAACTTTATTTCAGCAAAGCGAATAAAAAAAATAAATATTGATTATTTGAATCATTCATATTCTACAGATATCATAACCTTTAATTACTCGAAACAGGTGAATAATTTTGATGCTGAAATATTTATTTCAATTGATGATGCAGTTGTAAATTCAGATAAATATAATGTTTCTATTCAAAATGAATTGACCAGACTGGTAATTCATGGAATATTGCACCTTTTAGGATATGATGATCAGAAAAAAAATAAAAAAATATTAATGAAACGGCAGGAAAATAAATTGCTTAATACCTTTAAATTTATTTTATTGTAGTTAGGAATTAACATTTTAATATATGAACCCCACTTTGTCCTGTTAATAAAAAATATTTTATGATTATTGATTCATTAATAGAAGAATACCTGACTGAAATCAGTAATGTTAGAAGATATTCTGATAACACATCCAGAGCATATCATACAGATCTTATAGAATTTTCCGAATACTGTAAAGAATTCAACAAATCTGAAATGAGCAGCATTTCAGAAAGATTTATTAAATCTTACTTAATGATTTTAAATGATAAGAAACTAGATAAAAAATCAATCTCAAGAAAATTAGCAGCTATACGAAGCCTTTTTAATTACGGATACCAGAAAGACATTATTGAAATTAACCCGATGGCGTTTATATCAAATCCTAAATCGAGCAGAAAATTACCGGAAGTTATTTCTACAGATTTAATTTTAGAAATCTACAATATCGCTGATGGAATTGATGAAAAACCTGAATTGGTAAAAGTAATATTTGAATTGCTCTATGGTTGTGCTCTTCGAGTAAGTGAGCTTTGTGATCTTAAATATTCTGATGTAGATTTTACAAAAATGCAGCTGAAAGTTTTTGGTAAGGGAAGCAAAACAAGAATAGTTCCAATTGGTGAAAAATCTACAAACGTTTTAAAAGAGTATCTAAAAATTAATCCTTTTAATTCTAATTCTGATCCCTTGATCAGAACTAAAATGAATGAAAAACTTTATCCAAGATTTGTTCATAGAATTGTTCATAAATATATAGGTAAAGTATCAGATATAAAAAAGAAAAGCCCGCATATACTTCGTCATAGTGCAGCAACACATATGCTGGATAATGGCGCTGATTTGCGAGCAGTAAAGGATATTTTAGGACACGAAAATCTTTCGACAACACAAATTTATACTCACGTAAGTATAGAAAGACTTAAATCAACTTATAAAAAATCTCATCCAAAATCTTAAACAACGGAGGATAATATGAATATCCAGATAACAGCAAGAAAGTTCAGAGCTCACCCTACATTAAAAGACTTTATCAAGGACGAGATAACCTCTCTGAAAAAATTTAATGATGATATTATTGGTGCTGATGTTATTCTTAGTTTTCAAAATAGTCAAAATAGTATAAAGAAAGCTGAGATAATTTTAAATATTCCCGGGCAAACCTTATCTGCTGCGGATCAAACTGAAGATTTTAAAGTGTCCGTCACTTCCGCTATTGAAAAACTTAGAAGGCAATTGGTAACTATTAAATCAAAAAGAGTATCTAAGACAAGATGATTAAGATAGATCAGAATTCCATTAAACGTAAAGAAAATATTACAATTGGATTTCTTTATGATAACGCCAAGACTATTTGCAAACTAAAACTTTTAACAGAGAGTAACGATTTCAGCAAAAAAATATTTGATCAGAATTTACACCGGCCAGGGTTAGCTCTAGCCGGTTTTGTTGATTTATTTTCTTATTCCCGCGTGCAGGTTTTTGGAAATACAGAAATGCGTTATCTTGAACAATTATCGGAAGATAAAAAGAATGAATCTTTAGAAAGGATATTTAAATTTAACATTCCAAGTATTATCCTAACTGATGACAACGATGCATTTTCTTCGCTTCTTGAAAAAGCAAATGAACATAAAGTACCTTTATTTAAAACGGGATATTCTACTACAAAACTTATTTACCTTTTAAGTGATTTTCTCGATGACCAATTTGCCCCAAGAATTACAATGCATGGTTCTTTAGTAGATGTTTATGGGGTGGGTATTTTATTTGTAGGAAAATCTGGAATTGGTAAAAGTGAGGTAACTCTTGATCTTATTGAAAGAGGGCATCGTCTAGTTGGTGATGATGTTATAATCTTCACTAAAAAAGGTGAAGGTATTTTAATGGGCTCAGGGACTAAATTCGGCAAACATTTTATGGAAATACGTGGGTTAGGAATAATAGATATACAAAGCATGTTTGGAATTAGAGCAATTAGATATCAGAAAAGATTAGAGATTGTAGTGGAATTAGAAACATGGGATGATGGCGCTGAATATACAAGGACTGGATTAGATGAAAAAACGGTTTCAATTATAGATGTTGAAATTCCATACATTAAACTTCCTATAATTCCAGGAAAAAATATCACTGTTATTTCAGAAGTTGTTGCTCTGCATTATCTATTAAAGCATTATGGACATGATGCTGCTAAAATATTTCAAGATCGACTAAATGAGAGAATTAGAAATAAAAGTAATTCAGAAAATAGAGGTGTTGACTATTTTGAGCATGATTTTGAATAATTTTTTTATGCTTTTGATGTTGACAAAAGACGCTCTAATCTTTATGTTGCGCCATAATTTATGAAAAAGTTTTACTACTTCTCAGAAAAGAGTCTTAACTTCCTTGAAATAAAGCACTTCAGGGAAAAACTTATAGCTATTTTTATAGTCTCACTCTTACTTTTCAGTTCAATTTTGCTAGGCACATTTTACCTTCTTACAAATAATTACGATAAAGATAAATATATATCTGTCTTTAATGAAAACCAGCAATTAAAAAATAAGATTACTACACTTAGCAATAATTATTCTTATTTGGAAAATCAACTTAATGATCTGACGAAAATGAGTTATGATTTACGACTTGCGGCTAATCTTGAACCAATTAGCGTTGAGGAAAGATTATTAGGTATCGGTGGTACTAATAAAGTTGACAAGCTGTTTACAGGTCTCGGAAAAAGTGTTGCGAATGCTACAACAATTATTGATGAAGTTACTCGAAGATTTGAATTTGAAAAAATTCAGTTTAATGAAATATCAACCAAGCTTAAATTAAATACAGCACTTTTCGAATCTATCCCTGCTATTATTCCTTGTGAAGGACAATATAGCTCAGAAAGTTTTGGGATGAGATTACATCCTATCTTAAAAATTTATAAAATGCATAACGGTATTGATATCTTAAATAGTGTTGGAACTCCTGTAAAAGCAACCGGAAATGGAAAAGTTACTTTTGTTGGTACTGAAAGTGGATTCGGTTTAGCAGTAAAAATTGATCATGGATTTGGGTATCAAACTGTTTATGCTCATCTTTCAAGTACATTAGTCAGCGAAGGACAAAAAGTTAAAAGGGGAGATTTAATAGCTAAATCAGGAAATTCGGGTTTATCTACAGGTCCTCATCTTCATTATGAAGTTTTGCATGATGGTCAAAATTTGAACCCTGCTGATTTTTTCTTTGATGAGTATAATTATTTTGAATCTACCTACAGTAAATAAATATCGCGGAGGAATTTAATTATATGATTTGGACAGTTGAATTAGCATCCTTTCTAGATGACGCACCTTGGCCAGCAACAAAAGAAGAATTGATTGAATATGCCGAACGTATTGGTGCACCTTACGAAGTAATGGAGAATTTAAAAGAATTGGAAGATTCGGACGAACCGTATGAATCGATTGAAGATATTTGGCCAGATTATCCGTCAGATGAAGACTTCTTCTATAACGATGAAGATGAATGAGGATTGGCGCCTTGAGCGCCTTTTTTTATGAGTATTTATTTAGATGAAATAGTTGGGAATGAAAAAGTAAAATTAATACTTAAAGGTATACTGAAAAGTTCAAACATTCCACACGCTTTGCTATTTGCCGGAACTGAAGGTGTCGGGAAAGAAAATACGGCGATATGTTTTGCAAAATCTATAAATATATTGAATCAAAATTCTGCTGATGAAATAAAAAAAATTTCTCTAATTCAAAAACTTTCTGAACCTTATATAAAATATATCATGCCATTGCCGAGAGGTAAAAATGAAACAGATCAAAGTGACCCATATGAAAAATTATCTGATGATGAAATTCAAATTATCACTGATGAGTTAAACAAAAAGTCCACAAATGCTTTCTATAGGATTCAAATTCCAAAAGCAAATTTTATCAGGATTAACAGTATTCGTGACTTAAGAAAATATCTTTCAATGAGCTATGACAATATTAAATATAGAGTTGTAATTATTTCTCAAGCTCATTTGATGAACGAAGAAGCTCAAAATGCACTGTTAAAAAATCTTGAAGAACCACCGAATGGAGTAATATTTATCTTATGCACAGCTTACCCGGATAAGTTAAGGGAAACAATTAGATCGCGTTGCTGGACATTAAACTTTCAGCCGCTAGACAATAATGATTTATCATATGTGCTTACTAATTATTTTAAGGTTGATCAGGAATTAGTTAGTGAAGTTGTTCAGTTTGCAGGCGGGTCTGTGCAAGAAGCCATGCTATTAATTGAAAATGATTTTGAAGAACTTCGTGAAAGAACAATAAGAATTTTAAGAAATTCATTTGCAAGAAGATATCAATCTGCTTTCAAAGAATTCGAAGATACCTTGACAGAAAATGATCAAATAAAACTTAAACTGTTAATTAAAATGTTACTTATCTGGCTAAACGATTTTCAGAAATTTAGATTAAACAAGATAAATACTATTTACTATAGTAAACATATCGAAACATTTGAAAAATTTAATTCTAAATTTCCTGATATTGATATAAAAGATGTAACAAATAATATTGATAAAATATCTACTTATTTGAAAAATAATATTAATATAAATGTAGCTATAAGTAATATTATTTTTCAGCTATCATCTTTAATTCCGAGATAGATGAAACTGCTTTTCTGATTCTTAATTGAAAATTCTGTATTTTTCTAAAAAGCTTATTTAATTATTCATTAGAGGAAATAATGAAAAAAGTTGTAATCGTTTCAGCTAAAAGGACCGCAATTGGTTCTCTTGGCGGATCACTCTCTTCATTTTCAGCAGGACAATTAGGCAGCTTCGCAATAAAATCGGTCCTTGAAGACTCAAAAATTAATCCACTATTGATCAATGAAGCTATTATGGGAAATGTACTGACTGCAGGTCAAGGTCAAGCTCCAGCAAGACAGGCAGCAATTTACGCAGGTCTTCCAAACAGTACTGAATGCCTGACAATCAATAAAATGTGCGGCAGCGGATTGAAATCAGTTATGCTTGCTCAACAGTCAATAGCACTAGATGATGCTGACATCATTATCGCCGGTGGGCAGGAAAGTATGAGTAATTCTCCTTATCTTTTATTAAATGCTCGAAATGGTTATCGTCTCGGTCATGGGGAAATAAAAGATTCAATCGTAATGGATGGATTATGGGATGTGTATAATAATATTCATATGGGCAATTGTGCTGAAGCATGTGCAAAAGATTTTTCGTTTACTCGTGAAGAACTTGATGCATTTGCAATTGAATCATATTCAAGAGCAATTGAGGCTAATAATTCAGGACGATTTAAAGATGAGATCCAACCGATTAAGATTAATTCAAAACAAGGTGAAGTAATTATTGATAAAGATGAAGAACCAACAAAAGTTAGATTTGATAAAATCCCAACTCTAAAACCAGTCTTTGATAAAAATGGAATTGTTACTGCAGCAAATTCTTCCAGTATAAATGATGGTGCTGCGGCATTACTTTTAATGAGTGAAGAAAAAGCAAAAGAATTGGGATTAAAGCCTTTAGTTGAAATTATTGCTCAAAGTTCTGCGGCTAAATCACCAATCCAATTTACTACAGCACCTGCCGATGCAATTAGCAAAGTTTTAAAGAAGGCAAACCTGACAATTGATGATATTGGACTATTTGAAATCAATGAAGCATTTGCAGTTGTTTCTTTAGCAGTTAATAAATTATTGGGTTTAACCTCTGAAAAAGTTAATGTAAATGGTGGCGCCGTGGCTTTAGGACATCCAATTGGGGCAAGCGGGGCGAGAATTTTAGTTACACTTATTCACGAAATGAAAAAAAGAAAAACTGAATTTGGAATTGCCTCTCTTTGCATTGGTGGTGGCGAGGCTTCTGCCTTAATCGTTAAAAATTATAATTAATTGGAGTTTTTATGGACATAATTAATATTGCAGTAATTGGTGGCGGCACTATGGGGAATGGGATTGCACATGTTTTTGCCGCTAAAGGGTTTAATGTTTATCTCACTGAAATGGATGAAAAATTATTTGCTAAAGCGTTAAATACAATTTCAGGAAATTTAGACAGACAAATAAAAAAACAAGTAATCGATGAATCAGATAAATCTAAAACTCTAAACAACATAAATAAAGTAATTGGTGTTGATAGTATTCCTGCAAATGTAAATTTAGTTATCGAAGCTATCTACGAGAATAAAGAGGCTAAGTTGAATATATTTAGACAATTAGAGAAACAAATAAACCCTGATTGTATATTTGCCTCAAACACTTCATCAATTTCTATCACTGAATTGTCCTCAGTATGTCGTGCTGATAAATTTATCGGTATGCATTTTATGAACCCTGTACCAGTGATGAAATTAGTGGAAATTATACGAGGTTATTCTACAAGTGATTCTACATTTGCTGCGATAAAAGATCTTACACTTAAATTAGATAAGCAACCTGTTGAAGTTTTTGATTATCCCGGATTTATTTCAAACCGAATCCTAATGCCAATGATAAACGAAGCTATCTTTGCGTTGATGGAAGGAGTAGCATCGAAAGAAGCAATTGACACTGTAATGAAACTTGGAATGAATCATCCGATGGGACCGCTTACTTTAGCTGATTTCATTGGTTTGGATGTTTGCCTTGCAATCATGGAAGTTTTGTACTTTGGTTATAATGATTCTAAATACAGACCTTGCCCATTATTAAAAAAAATGGTAGCTGCCAATAAACTTGGTCGTAAAACAGGTGAAGGATTTTATAAATATTAAGATTAAAATATAGTAGGTAATTTATTTTTGAATTATCAAACTAAATTTTTTTCCTGTTTCTGAATTGAATTCAAATTTTTATTTAATAAAGCACTTTACTTAATTTATATTTTGCGTTTTTATGAAAATCTTATTGAATTCGCTCATGGTTTATCCAGAGAAATACAAACGCTAAATAAAACTGATATTGCAAAAATTGCAGATGGATATGCTATAATTGAGAAAAGAACCAGTTTAGATTTTGTAGGTAAAACTTTAGCTGAACTGAAATTGAGAAACAATTATGGGCTGGAAGTTCTAATGATAAAAAAGTCAAAAGAATTATTTAAAGAAAGTAAATCTGAATCGAAGTTAATAATGCCAGCTTATGATTATGTGATCGCTGAAGATGATATATTAGTTTTATTTGGGACAGAAGATAAAATTGCTCAAACAAACGAATGGTAATGGTTTTTAAACAATTGTCCGATAATGTATATTATGTAAACTTATGTTTACCCTTTTTGATCTGCTACTAATTAAAAATAGCTTCTACAAATTTATCAGCCTCAAACTCTTGCAGATCATCAATCCCTTCTCCAACACCAATAAATTTAACAGGTACGTTTTGTTTCGAAGTTATTTGAAATACAACTCCACCTTTTGCAGTACCATCTAATTTAGTAATTACCAGACCAGTAACGTCAGTAACTTTAGAAAATTCTTCTGCCTGGATCAAAGCATTTTGTCCGGTATTAGCATCTAGAATTAATAATGTTTCGTTTGGAGCATTAGGAATAAGTTTTTTTATAACTCTTCTAATTTTATCAAGTTCATTCATTAGATTCGATTTATTATGTAGTCGCCCGGCAGTATCAATCAATACAATATCATATTTTTCATCAATGGCTTTTTTGACAGTATTAAAAACCACCGATGAAGGATCAGTTCCTTTTGTGCTTTGATTAATATCAACATTTGCTCTGGCAGCCCAAATTTCAAGTTGTTCATTTGCGGCAGCACGAAAGGTATCGGCTGCTCCCACAATTACTTTCATCCCGATCTTTTTATAATTGTTTGCCAATTTGCCAATAGTAGTCGTCTTCCCTACACCATTTACACCGACTACTAAAATAACATATGGTTTTGGGAAAAGAATTTCATTCTTATCATTTTTAGAAAAAGATAAAATATTTATTAATTCTTTTTTTACAATATCAATAATATTCTGACTGGTACGATCTTTTTGAAATTTCAAATTTTTCCTAAGCGATTCAATAATTCTTTCTGTAACGTCAAATCCAATATCGGAGTTTAATAGAATCTCTTCAATATTTTCAATCGTAGTATCATCAATTATAGCTTTACCACTAACCGTTTCCGTAATGGAATTAAAAATCTTTTCTCTTGTCTTGCTGAGACTTTCTTTAAGTTTACTAATATTAAAATTTTTAAACAGACTCATTGCTTTTTTTCTTCAATAAAAATTCTTTTGCTCTGATAAAATAAGCAATAAAAGATATGAATATTAAAACGATACTTGAATCATAAAGAAGATTAAAAATAAAATGATCCCGTGAAAATCCAATCAGGATAAGTAAGATTACAGTACCGATATTCAGAACAGTAATTTTACCAAGTTTATTTGAAGGCAGCACTTTACCCAGTTTTTTAGAAACGTAGATACCGCCAATGAAAATAAGTATGTCACGAAGTATTATTGAATAAAAATAAAAATCTGATATTTCCCCAATAAAATAAAGTTTGATTACTATCAATGCCATGGCAGCCTTATCAGCAAGTGGATCAATTATTTTTCCAACTTCAGTTACTTGATTAAATTTTCTGGCAAGGTACCCATCAAGTATATCAGTGGCAGCAGCAAATAAGCATAAGCCAAATAATATGTACCTAATCGATTGTGATTGATATTGATCTAACAAAAACCAAAGTGGAATAACTAATAGGAATCTTAAAAAACTAATTCCATTTGAAAAAGTAAATATTTCTTTTTTACTAATATTCATCTGATTACTGCAAACTTACCTAATTTTTCTTCGCCTTCATTACTTTGTTCATCAAGTTGAACAATACGATAAAAATATATTCCTGAAGCTAAATTCCTTCCTTGATTATCTCTGAGATCAAAATCAACACCACCATTACCATCAGTCTCTTCAACTTCATTTACAAGATTTCCATCAATGGACCAGATCGTAATTTTTGCACACTGTGGAAGATTTGCAAAAGTAATTTTTTCTGTTTCTGCTTTAGTAGGATTTGGATAAACATAAATATCGGAAAGATCTTTGGCAAAAGACGAAAGTACTATATAGCTTCCTGCGCCAGCAGTTATAGGAAGGTTCCCTGATGTTAAATCAGAACGAAGATTACTAATTCTTAAA
>JAVHOU010000143.1:0-13915 GCA_036170275.1 Ignavibacteriaceae bacterium | reverse complement strand
AAATAATTGATCTGCCGGAAATGGTTCATAGATTACATTTAACGGATCAGAAAAAGGATATTCACTAAATCTTTTTTCTAATTGGATATCCGCTGTGTCACCTGGAGCTAACACTGCTGGAATAAATGTTAATCTAATGGGATAATTTTGATTTGGAATAATCTTAATGTTTACATCTGCTTCCGGAATACTAGAATCAGTAGTGCTGATATGTATTTTTACTTTTCCAGTATCTTCCGGTTCAATTCCGTTTGCATAAAAATATATCAATTCATAAGTGTATTCATCAATATTCGAAAAGCTGTTACTCTCTATTTTATTATTATTGGAATCAAAATAGAGCATTGTTCCATATTCTTCACCCTCTACAATCGTCAAATTAAATGTAATATTATCCGGGAAACCACCTCCTGCTGAAAAAATTATTCCTTTGCAACTATAATTTTCATAATAGCTTGATGAGTCTATCTCTGAACAAAAAACCGGTTCAGGTCTTGGAGTAAAATACTGTTTCTCTGCGTGTGGTATTTCAACTGTTTCATTCATTTCACTCAGTATAAATGGTCGTTTTACTATTAAAGTATGAAAATATTTTGTTTTTTGAAGAGCTACACTGTAAATACTGTAGGTGACAACTGCTTGGTCTTGATTTAAATAATGATACCTTATGTGAAAGGTTTGATCAACATATCTTGGGACACAATCAAAAAACATCAGATCACCACTGCCGATAAGATCATTTCCACTTATGTCAGTTAAATTTGTATAGTTCATATCTGTCCAACGACATCCGTAATCCTCTGGAATACACTCTTGAAAACTACAATACTCTGCACCTTCTAAAATTTGTATATCAAATGGTCCATTACTTTTATTTACAAAATTTCCGAAATAACTATTTGTTTGGATTTCAAATAACTGTTGTGCCGGATCAATTGGTCCCCAGTAACCCGCCCAAACCACCTGCCAGTAATGATCCGTCTCAGTATTTTCCATATATGGTCCGCACGGTGTGTATCCCCTGGTAAATTGATCTAAATTTTGCTGAGTTGAGAGAAATTTTGATGCTTGCGGATTTATCTCCACTTTTTCTTTAATGATTACTTGCGCGGTTAGTTCTGTGGATAAGATTAAAGATAAAAGTAAGAAGATTAAAGTAGAATTGAGTTGCACTTCCCTAATCTTTAAAAAGATTTTGGGATAACGGATAACGGATAACAGAAAGTTATTTAAATATTTTCTGTTGTCAAGAAATATTTTAGCTTTTTTATTTGAGGATTCACCCATAAAGTTTCTCCACTGATTATGTTTTCTTCAAAAACAAATCCCATAGGGATAAATAAGATTCATTAAATCTTCTTTGACAACGTATTAAAGAAATTTTTAATTGTCAAGTCTGGCATTCGTAAAAATTAGTTTTAAATCCATTGATAATGGTTTATAGCATTATTTTTTATTATTACTTAACTTTAACTGTTTACTTTTTACTATTTTCACAACCAATAGTGAAAC
The DNA here is from genome assembly GCA_036170275.1 of Ignavibacteriaceae bacterium. Classification (GTDB taxonomy): domain Bacteria; phylum Bacteroidota; class Ignavibacteria; order Ignavibacteriales; family Ignavibacteriaceae; genus IGN3. The sequence goes on along the minus strand of JAVHOU010000143.1, from coordinate 12,403 downwards.
ATCTATTTTATGCGTCTCACAAAAGCTGTAATTAATCTTAAAAATCTAAAACAGAATTATTTCAACATCAGGCAAAAAGTTAATGGTGCTAAAATTATGGCGGTCGTTAAAGCTGATGCTTATGGTCATAATGTAAAGTTTGTAACTGATTATCTTAATTCACTCGGAAATAAAAAACCTGAATATTATGCAGTGGCAATCCCTGATGAAGGTGTTGAGTTAAGAAAGTTAGGAATAATACAACCAATTCTGATTTTTGATCCTGTAGATAAATATCAAGTATATAAATTTTTTAAATATGATTTAATTCCTTCAGTTTTTACAAAAGAGCATCTTCAAATTCTTTTAAAGGAAAAGAAGAAATTAAAATCAACGAAAAAAATTTTAGTGCATGTAAAAATTGATACGGGAATGAATCGGTTAGGTGTTAATTTTAAAGAAGTCGTAGCGTTTGTAAAATCATTATCATCAAATAAAAATTTTATAATTGATGGAATGTTTACTCATTTTGCAACCTCTGATGTTAGAAAAAGCAGCTTCGCAAAATTGCAGATAAAAAGATTTGATTCCGTAATAAAATTATTGAAAAAGAAAAATATTAATTATGGATTAGCTCACGCTGCAAACAGTGGAGCAATAATCGATTTTCCCGAAGCGTATTATGATATGGTACGACCAGGAATTTCTTTATATGGTTATTATCCTTCGCATCAAACATCAGAATCTATTAAATTATACCCTGTAATGTCTATTGTTTCTAAAGTTTCAACTGTAAAGCAAATTCAAAAAGCGGAAACTGTTAGTTATGGCAGAAGATTTACAGCTAATAAAACAACAAAAATAATTTCTGTTCCGCTTGGTTACGCCGATGGGTTTCCAAGAGCATACACCAATAAAGCAAAATGCATAATTAAAGAAAAGACGTACAATCAAATCGGAACCGTAACGATGGACAGAATTATGTTTAATATTGGAAACGATAAAGTTTCAATTAATGATGAAGTGATACTTTTGGGAAACAATAAAAATCTTAAAATCGATGCGTGGGATTGGTCTGATTTGTTAGACACAATTCCTTATGAAATAACTTGCGGAATAAGTAAACGTGTACCAAGAATTATTAAATGATTATGGATTTAATTAAACAATATATTAATCAAAGCATTACTATTGCTGCAAATAATCTTCGTTTAAATAATCAGCAGATAGAGGTTGTTGCCTTACTTAAGGAAGCTATCAATAAATCTGAAGACTTAAGTGATGATTTAATTAATATGAAAAAAATTACCGAGTTGTCTTTACTTGCAATTCGTTTAAATGAGATTTATAATTTTCTAACACAATCACCAATTGATCTATTAAAGATTTCGGATCAGTTTAAAGAACATAGCCGGCAGCTTATTAAAGACCTCGGGCATATGCTGGATATTAGTACTCCATCTTCCTTTAAAACAGCTATAGAAAAATTAAAAAGCGGGATAAGTTTTCCCAAAGAAGAAATTAATGTTGATCTTTCTAAAAGAGTTTCAGATGAAGAACCATTCAGTAAACCAGAGTCTGAAAAAATAAAAGAGAAAATTATTCTTGAAGATGAAAAGGAAGAAATTGATGATGATGAATTAATCCAGAAATTCGAATCGACAATAATCAGTCCGATTAAACCACTTGATAACCTTCTTAAAAAACTTTCAACTGAAGAAGTTGATTATGAGGATCTGATAAAATTTTCAAAAATAATGAGTACAAATGGTGAGTTATCTAAAAGGATAGGATTTGAAATCTTAACAAGTATGCACAACATAATTGCAAAAGCACTTATATTAATCCGAAATAGAGATTTGATGCCGGGAAAAGAAGTAATTGAAAATCTTCGCGCTTGTTTGATAGTAATTGTAGCAGTTGTTCGGGGTAAAGAAGTTGACATAAGTAATTATCTTAACAAAGCAGAAGAGTTTGGAAATCAGTTAGCAACAATAAAAATCAAGGAATTGCCATAATGAATTTATATGCGGTAATAATGGCTGGTGGTGTTGGATCACGATTTTGGCCAAGAAGCAAAAAAAAATTACCAAAGCAATTAATAAAAATATTTGGTGATAAAACAATGATACAGGCTACTGTTGATAGATTGAATGGCTTGGTTGAAAAGAAAAACATTTTTATTATCACAAATAAATTGCAGCGTCCAGAAGTTATTAAACAATTAAGTGATGTACCCGAAGAAAATATTATTGAAGAACCATTTGGACGAAACACGGCTGCTTGTATTGGTTTAGCATCGGTAATAATAAAAACCAAAGATTCAGATGCTGTTACAATTGTGCTGCCTGCCGATCATATAATTAAAGATGAAGTTGAATTTAAAAATACTTTATTGAACGCTGCTAAATATGCTAATGAATCCAAAGGATTGGTTACAATTGGTATTAATCCAACAAGACCGGAAACAGGATATGGATATATTCAAATAGATGATAAACCTGCAGCAGAAAATATTTATAAAGTTTACACTTTTGCGGAAAAACCAAATTATGCTACTGCACTTCGTTTTGTTGAAAGCGGTGATTTTTCTGGAATAGTGGTATGTTCATTTGGCGAGCTGATATAATACTTGATGAGATAAAAAATCTTATGCCCGATCTTCATGAAGGACTGGAAAAAATTCAAAATAATTTATCCAAACCAAACTTTAAGGAAGAGTTGGTAAATGTTTACGGACAGTTGAAGAAAATATCGATCGATTATGGAATTATGGAAAAGTCTTCTAAAGTTTTTCTTACAAAAGGAATGTTCAATTGGAGTGATGTAGGAAGCTGGGAAGAAGTTTATCAGCTTTCTGAAAAAAACAAAGACGGCAATGCAATAGTGGGAAAAGTATTTACGGATATGGTAGCTGATTCCTATGTTTATTCTCCCGATAAATTAACTGCTGTTATTGGAGTGGATAACATTATTGTAATTAATCATGAAGATACCGTTTTGATTTGCAGAAGAGATAAAGCACAGAATGTAAAGGAAATTGTTGACTTCCTAAAAATGAATAAGATGGAAGACTATTTATAAGCTTTTGATTTTTCATTCGGAAATTATATAAGAACCATTTAATTTTGTGCAGGAGTTTGTAATTTTTTTCTGATCAACTTACTAAAATCATCATTGAATCTAATCTCGAGAAATCTTTTTAAAAGGAATTCGGTTTGTTTATTATAAATTCTCCCTTAGTAGAGATAAAGCAAGTCCACAAGAATATTTTTATCCAAAAAATTTATTCATCTGAAATTGCGGACATAATTAAACCGGGTCAATTTTTAAATATCAGAGTATCTGAAAATGTTTTTCCATTGTTAAGACGTCCGTTTAGTATTTGTGATGTTGAAGGTGAAAATATTTTTTTGATGTTTAACATCCTTGGTGAAGGGACCAAACAACTTGCCCGAAAACATAAAGGTGATCTTATCGATATTCTAGGTCCATTAGGCAATGGATTTAAGTTAGATGATAATTATGACACTGCTATTATTGTTGCGGGTGGATTAGGAGCCGCACCATTTCCATTCGTAACAAGATATTTAAAAAATAAAGGTAAAAAAATTCAAAGTTTTATCGGTGGAAGAACTGAAGATGATGTTATCAATTATGGGATGGAAAATATTTTAAATTCAACCGATGATGGATCGATTGGAATGAAAGGAAATGTAGTACAACTGCTTGAACAAAATCTTGATAAAATTAAAAGTGCCTCGTCTAAAATTTTTGCCTGCGGACCGAATGTTATGTTAAGATCATTAAAGGAATTCTGTATAAAAAATGATTTAGAATGTGAAGCATCAACGGAATGTGCAATGGCTTGCGGGTTTGGTATTTGCCAGGGTTGCCCTATTGAATCAACATCTCAATCAGATAAATATCTTTTAGTTTGTAAAGATGGACCGGTTTTTAATGTTAGGGACGTTGTTATATGAGTCAGGTTGATCTATCAGTAAAGATTGGCTCGCTGGTACTTCGTAATCCTATAATGCTTGCTTCAGGTACAATTGGATACGGAAATGAAATATCTGAATTTTCCGATCTGAATAAGCTTGGCGCAATTGTAACAAAATCATTAAGTTTAAAGCCAAGAAAGGGAAATCCTCCGCAAAGAATTGTTGAAACACCTGCCGGAATGTTAAATGCGATAGGACTTGCTAATATTGGAGTCGAAGAATTTTTGATTGAAAAAATTCCTTTCCTAAAAAAGTATGATGTTCCGCTAATTTGTAATATTGCGGCAAGCACTGTTGATGAATATGTTGAATGCACAAAAATTCTTAATGATGAACAAACAATTAAAGCATTTGAGATAAATGTTTCTTGTCCTAATGTTAAAGATGGTGGATTACAATTTGGAAATGATAAATTTGCAGTTGGAAATGTAACTGCAAAAGTGCGAGCAGTTACAAACAAGCCATTGATAATTAAACTTTCACCAAATGTTTCTTATATATCAGAGTTTGCACAAGTTGTAAAAGATGAAGGCGGAGATGCGGTTTCGGCAATCAACACTTTAGTTGGAACGGCATTTAATATTTTTACTCGTAAACCAAAAATTTTTAATATTAATGGTGGACTTTCAGGTCCTGCAATTAAACCGGTTGCATTAGCCAAAGTTTTAGAGATTTCTAGAAAAGTTGATATCCCAATAATTGGCATAGGTGGAATAATGAACTGGAAAGATGTTATTGAATTTATGATAGTCGGTGCTTCAGCGGTGCAAATTGGCACGCTTAATTTTATTGATCCAACTGCATCCGAAAAAATAATAGTTGAACTTGAGCAATATTGCACAACGGCAGGAATTGAAAAATTATCTAGTCTAACAGCATCTTATATTATTTAATATGAATATTGAGGAATCACTAAATAAACTTTTTGCTCTTCATACTTTTGGAGTTAAGCTAGGATTAGATAACATCCAAAACTTTCTTCATCATATTGGCGATCCGCAGAAAAAATTAAAAACCATACACGTTGCCGGATCAAATGGAAAGGGGAGTACATCATCCTTCATCGCAAGTATTTTAATGGAGAATGGTTACAAAATAGGTTTATACACTTCTCCGCATTTTATAAAATTTAACGAGCGGATAGTTATAAATGGGAAAATGATTCCTGATGTTTTTGTGGCAGAGTTTATAGATAGGCATTCCAATTTTATTGATGAACATAAGCTTACTTTTTTTGAAGTTACTACCGCAATGGCTTTTGAATATTTTAAAAACGCTGAAGTTGATTATGCAGTTATTGAAACAGGACTTGGCGGAAGATTAGATGCAACAAATGTGCTTAATCCTATTGCTTGTGTAATAACTTCAATTAGTCTTGAACATACAAATGTTCTTGGTAATAAAATTGAAGGTATCGCTTATGAAAAAGGTGAAATTATAAAGAGTGGGTCCAAAACATTTATTGGAATGCTGCCAGAAGAAGCAATAAAGATTATCGAGAAAAAATGTAAAGATGTTAAATCTCAACTCTTCTGTTTGGAAGAATATATAATAGAAAAAAATAATAACATTGAACTGTACACCGAAGAACTTGAATTTGAGGATTGGGAAGTACCGTTAAGGGGCAAATATCAAAATTACAATGCAGCGTTGGCATCCTTAACAATTGCAAAAACGTTTGATATTGATGATCCAACTGTAATTACAAACGGGATTAGAAACGTTGTTAAAAATACCCGGCTTCAAGGCAGATATGAAACCGTTAATAAAAACCCCACATTAATATTAGATTCCGCACATAATCCAGAAGGCATAAAATCTTTTGTGGATGAATTTAAAACAGAAAGACGCAATTATAAAAATTCTGCATTACTTTTTGCCGTAATGAAGGATAAAAATATTTTAGAAATGTTAAATCTCCTTAAAGATAATTTTGATGAAGTTTACTTTACCGAAGTCGAAAATGAAAGATCAGCTTCAATTACTCAACTTAGAGATTATGCTGAAAAAGTTAAACTTCATTTTAATGAGGTAAAGAATAAAAAAGAGTTTATAAAGAAGCATTATTCAGGGGAAAAGGGTAATTGCCTGGTAGTTACTGGCAGTATGTACCTGCTTGGCGAAATTAAATCAATAATACACGAAATTGTTTCTTGACAATTTTAAGCATAAAATGTAAGTTTGGTTAAGACCTCAAATACCTTTCATATGAATTAAGAAAAATACCACGAAAGCTTATCAGGTTTAACCATTTTGAAAACAGAACAATCACACAATTTCATTTAACAAATAATAGGTCCTAAAATGCCAATGGATATTTCTGAACTTAAATCGAAGAAGATCGTTGAACTGAACGAAATAGCTAAAGAGCTTAACATTGCCGGTTATAGCGATCTCAGAAAACAAGAATTAATCTTCAAGATTTTAGAAGCTCAGACTGCAAAAGATGGTTTAACATTTTCAAAGGGAGTTTTAGAAGTACTGCCCGATGGATATGGATTCTTACGATCAGCGGATTATAATTACTTACCATCACCAGATGATATTTATGTTTCGCCATCACAAATCAAAAAGTTCAGTTTAAGAACCGGAGATTTTGTAAGCGGGCAAGTTAGACCACCGAAAGAAGGTGAAAGATTTTTCGCTCTTCTAAGAGTTGAAGCGGTTAATAATCTTGCACCTGAAAATATCCGTGATAGGACCTTATTTGATAATCTTACACCTGTATATCCTACAAAAAAACTTTTACTTGAATCTGTACCCGGCGAATATTCAACAAGAATAATGGATATGCTTGCCCCAATCGGTAAAGGACAAAGAGGATTGATAGTATCACCGCCAAAGAGTGGAAAAACAGTTCTCCTTCAAAAAATCGCTAACTCCCTAACAAGAAATCATCCTGAAGTAAAATTGATTATACTTTTGATTGATGAACGTCCTGAAGAAGTAACAGATATGGAAAGATCGGTTAAGGCGGAAGTAATAAGCTCCACATTTGATGAGCCTGCTGATCGACACGTGCAGGTTGCAGATATGGTAATTGAAAAAGCAAAAAGACTTGTTGAAGCTAAAGAAGATGTGGTCATTTTGTTAGATAGTATTACAAGATTAGCTCGAGCTCATAACATAGTTGTTCCTCACAGCGGAAGAATATTATCCGGCGGTGTTGATTCGAATGCTCTTCATAAACCTAAAAGGTTTTTTGGTGCTGCAAGAAACACCGAAGATGGGGGGAGCCTAACAATCATTGCAACTGCTCTTATCGATACCGGCAGTCGTATGGATGATGTTATCTTTGAGGAATTTAAAGGTACAGGAAATATGGAACTTGTACTTAACAGAGATTTAAGTGATAGAAGAATTTTTCCTGCTATTGATGTTAATCGTTCCGGTACACGTAGAGAAGATTTATTAATGAAGGAAGAAGATCTTGCTAAAGTTTGGATATTAAGAAAAATATTAAGTGATTTCAATCCTGTTGAAGCAATGGATTTTTTGCTTGACAAGATAAGAGGAACAAAAAATAATAAAGAGTTCCTTAATAATATGAATAACTAAATAGTAAATATTTTCCAATAGGGAAATTTATTACCTGTATATTAAATTCAATTGAATTTAATCTTGTTTATTAACAGATTGAAAACAAAAAGTTGAAGAAAATATTTTTTTATTATCTGCTTTTAGCAGCCCCGCTAATTGCCCAGCCTGATTTTAAGATTAACCGTGATCTTATCCAATCAGGTAATTTTTTTAATTCAGAAATCCATTATTTCCCTTCAGGAGATGGATATACTTTATTCTATTCCTATAAAATTCCATATGCCCAATTATTCTTTCAAAAGGAAGATGATAATTTTACTTCCGGTCTAAAAGTTAGTATAGAAATAAAAGATTCTAGTAACGGTTTTGTAAAACGAATTTTTGATGAACGAAATATTTTCGTAAAAGATTTTGAAGCTACAAATTCGCGATCTATATTTTTACAGGGATTATTAAGTACTGAATTAAAAGATGGGAAGTACAAGATTTTTACAGTTATCTCTGATAAATCTTCCAAGCTTGAAAGAAAACTTCCGCCAATGGATTTAGAGATTTCTAAATCAGTTTTAATTCTTAATCCGATTATATTGGAATCTGAAAAAGATATTTGCGACAACAATGAATCTTATATCCTTTCAACTAATTCCTCCGCTATTCCTTTTAACAAACCAGAAAATATTTTAGCAATTCCTGTCATTGATTCAACGATTAAATCATTAACTATTAATATAAAAAGTGTGGGATCTGAAAAAGATTCCTCATCCAGCATTAAAGTTACAGAGTTTGTTATGGGATCACCGAAGATGACTTTATGTAATGGTAGCGTAATAATACCAGTTAGTGAAAATAAAACACCGATAAAATATTTTTTAATTAAAAACTTTGCTTCTAAATTAAACGAAGGACCAATTAAATTAGAAGTGATTCCAAATGATAATGCAAATAAGAAAACAGATTTTAATCTAAATGTTGTTTGGATTGGTAAACCACTTTCGCTTCTTGATACGGAAGCAGCAATTAAATATTTAAATATTGTCGAACCGAATGAAAAAGTATCTGAGCTGTTAAGCAGTGATGATAACAAAATTGCATTGTATAATTATTGGAAATCAGTTGACCCAACTCCGGAAACTAATTACAATGAAGTAATGTGCGAGTTTTATCAACGGATTGATTATTCTGAATATCACTTTAGCACAATCATGGGAAATGATGGCGCAAAATCGGATCGTGGAAAAACTTATATCAAATTTGGTCAGCCTGATAAAATCGAACGCAATACAAATAATGAAGATCATATTGTTGAGAGCTGGTTTTATAATAATCCAAAAAAGACTTTTGTTTTTATAGATAAAGATGGCACCGGAAAATTTAATTTGGCAGCAACACAATGACACGCACCGTTTTTACTTGCGGTGACGTGAATGGAATCGGACCAGAAATTGCGCTGAAAGTATTTTCAAAAATTTTCTCAAAAAAAAATAATAATCAGATTATTTTTATCTGCCCTAAAAATATTTTTGAATTTTACTACAAACAAACGCGATCAAAATTCAATTTTCAATTTGTAAATAATACAAGATCATTCTCAAACTCACTGCTTAATATTTTAATCTTACAAAATGCCGAGTTTAAACCAGGCAAACCAACATCTAATTCAGGAAGAACAGCTTATAATTCGATTGTAAAAGCGATCGGGTTAATTAAAAATAATCTTACAGATGTTTTAGTTACAGCACCAATTTCTAAAGAAGCTATAAACAAAAGCGGTATCAAATTTTCCGGACATACAGAATTGCTTGCAAGATCTGAAAGCACATCTGACTATTTGATGTTGTTTCTATCTAATAATATTAATGCGGCATTGCTAACAATTCACGAGCCGCTAAAAAAAGTTTCATCGCTGATATCAAGTGATAAAATTAAAAGTGCAATTAAATTATTAAGCAAAACAGCAATTAGAGATTTAAGTATTGATAATCCCAGAATTGCGGTACTTGGATTCAATCCTCACGCTGGTGAAAATGGATTGATTGGGAAAGAAGAATTAGATGGTATTATTCCCGCAATAAAATCGTTAAAGAAAAATTATTCTGTTGATGGACCATTTGTTCCTGATGCATTCTGGGGAAATAAAACTTATAAAAAGTTTGATATAATTCTTGGAATGTATCACGATCAGATTCTCATCCCATTTAAACTTTTGAATTTTAATTCTGGTGTAAATTTTACAGCGGGACTTAAAATGATTAGAACTTCACCGGATCATGGAACTGCATTTGATATAGCTGGAAAAAATATTGCTGATGAATCAAGTATGATGCAATCATACAAATACGCTCTTAAAATATTTAGTAACAGGAAAAAATATTTTGCCTCTCTCAACGCACATTGATCCTTATCTGCATGTTTCAAAAATTTATCCTCAACTAATGCATTCTATTAGTTATAAATGGTGGGCTCGCTACATATTTACAATTACAAGAAAAAAAATTGTAAAAGACCCTGCCGTACTTGAGATCGCATCGGGGAATTGTTCAATGGCTAAACATCTAATAAAATTATATCCGGATTATATTGCATCAGACATCTCGCTGAGCATGCTGAAAAGTGCGGATAAAAATATTAATCGAATCTGCTGTGATATGTTATCACTGCCATTCACTAAAAAGTTTGATCTTATAATTTCTTCATTCGATAGTGTAAATTATTTAACAAATAAAAAAAAGTTATTGGTATTATTTAAAGAGATAAGTAATTCTTTAAATAATAAAGGAGTATTTACTTTTGATGCTGCGCTTGAAAGTAATAGCTACAAACACGAAAAAACCGCAAATAAAAAAGGGAAAGTTGCTGGATTTAGTTATACGCGACAAAGTAAATTTTTAGTTGATAGCAAAATCCATAAAAATATTTTTACGATACAATATCCAGATGGGAAAATTGTAACTGAAATTCATCGGCAAAAAATTTACGCATACAAAACATTTTATGAGATGGCAGAAAAATCCGGTTTACAAGTTGTAAATTGCTACAAAGCTTTTTCGTTACAAAAGGGTAATGCAAATTCTGATCGAGTTCAATTTATTATGAAAAGGGAAAATTAATGTTATCATTACAGAACATAAATTTTCATTACGGTAATCAACCGCTGTTTGACAACGTAAGCCTGGAATTAGGTGCGGGAGAGTTTGCCTTTCTTATTGGAAGGAGCGGTTCCGGTAAAACAACTTTACTGCAAATGATTTATATGAATTTACTGCCTGAATCCGGAAACGTGAACGTTGGAAATTTTAATTCGAGAACAATAAAAAAATCTGAGCTGCCGTTATTGAGAAGAAAAATTGGAATTGTCTTTCAGGATTTTAAATTATTGACAGATAGGAATGTATTTGAAAACTTATCTTTTGTACTTGAAGTAATTGCAACACCAAAAAAAGAAATAAAGAAAAAAGTAAATGATGTATTAAATGAAGTTGGTTTATCGCATAAAAGACTTAATATGCCCGATCAACTTTCTGGCGGAGAAAAACAAAGAGTTGCAATTGCGCGAGCTATATTAAATCAACCACTTATTATTCTTGCTGATGAGCCAACAGGCAATCTTGATCCTGAAACTTCAAATGAAATTTTAGATTTGCTTCAGAAAATAAATAAAAGGGGAACAGCAGTTTTGTGCGCAACACATAATTATGATATCGTGAAAAAAGGAAACACCCGGATATTTAAAATTGAAGGTGGAAAAATCTTAAAAGGTTTTCTAAAACAAAAAAATCAATGATATATTTTTTTTTCTTTTAACGATTCAACAATCTTATTATATACATTTTCTACCGTATCAAATCCATTAACTGTAATTACTCTGCCTTTATTTTGATAATATCCCAGCACTGGTCTTGTTGCGGAATTAAAAACATCCAGCCTGTTTTTAATCACTTCTTCCATATCATCGTTTCTTAAATAAAAACTGTTCTTAGCTCCACAAACAGGACACGATTCTAATCCTTCAATTTCTTGCAGAACAAAAATATTTCCACAAACTTTACATGCTCGTCGGTTATTAAGCCGTTTAATTATTTCTTTTTCATCAGCGGTAATATTAATAAGAATAGTGTTAGTGATTCCTATTTGAGTAAACAATCTATCCAAAGCTTCAGCTTGAATTGTTGTACGAGGAAATCCATCAAGTATAAAACCATTTTTACATTCATCGGAAGTTAAAACATCTTTAATTAATCCAATCATTAAATCATCCGGCACAAGTTCACCCATAGCCATAATCTCACCAGCTTTTTTGCCAAGTTCGGTTTGATCTTTGACCGCTTTACGTAAAATATCACCGGTTGATATATGAGGGATGTTAAAATTCTTGGAGATAATTTTTGCCTGGGTGCCTTTTCCAACCCCTGGAGAACCGAATAGTATTAATCGCATATTCTATTAATTTTTTATTGCAAGTTAGAAGTAAAACATCTTTTAAGCAACTTTAGAATGCATGATTGTATGAATGCATGGTTAAGAGATATAAGTTTATTTTTTCATCCATTCATTCTTGCCGTCATACATGCATGCAACCAATCTTGGATTTATAAATTTTAGTCAACAGATTTTATTTATTTCGTTTCTTTTCAAAAAATGATTTAAGTAAATCTTCGCTTTCCTTTGCAAGCAATCCGGAATAAACTTTGAAGGTATGATTAGTTTTTGATTCTTCAGCAAGATTATGAATACTTCCACAAGCTCCGAATTTTAGATCACTTGCTCCAAAGAATAATTCTTGTATTCTTGAGGCGACAAGAGCGCCTGTACACATTATACAGGGTTCAAGAGTAACATAAATATCGCATTCATTTAAGCGCCAATTTCCTAAATGATTTGAG
>JAVHOU010000142.1:0-14125 GCA_036170275.1 Ignavibacteriaceae bacterium | reverse complement strand
TAACATATTTTTATTTTAATCTTTCGGTTACCTTTTATTATGGCGCAACACGCAAGGGAAAGTCCTGCTAATTTTTTAGCTGGACTTTAAGAAAAAACTAACAAAAATATTTTTTATTTCATCAGTATCATCTTTTTAGTTTCAACAAAATTACCAACTTGTAATTTATACAAATACATTCCGCTTGAAAGATTGGATGCGTTCCAATTTATCTCATAATTTCCAACTGGTTTTTCTTCGTTCACTAATGTTGCTACTTCTTTTCCAAGAACATCATATACTTTTAGATTTACGAATGAGGCATTTGGAACCTGGAATTTAATAGTGGTTGATGGATTAAAAGGATTTGGATAGTTCTGCTCAAGTATAAATTGAGAAGGTATCTCGTTACTCTGATCTTCAACACCTGTAATCATTTCCGACAATGATCGTCGCCATACACCACCACCAAAATTACCAACAAAGAGGTCAGTACCGGAAATAGCAAGAGATGAGACAAAAGGGATCATCAAGCCGGTATTGACCGCAGTCCAGCTTGTTCCGTTGTTGGTGGAAAGAAATACGCCACCACCATCAGTCCCGGCAAAAAGATTCGTGCCGGAGACGGCTAAAGCGTTGACATTAGTGTTCGTCAAACCGGTATTGACCTTTGTCCAGCTTATGCCGTAATTGGTGGAAAGAAAGACGCCATCGCTATAAGAACCCGCAAAGAGTTTAGTGCCGTAAACAGAAAAAGATGAAACAGTAGTGCTTGTAAAACCGGTACTCGCCGCAGTCCAACTATTGCCGTAATTGGTGGAAAGAAAGACACCGCCACCAAAAGTCCCGGCAAAGAGATTTGCACCTAAAACCACAATAGCATTGACAGAATTCATGATGCCTGCATCTACAGAAGTCCAGTTCGTACCGTTATTAGTGGAAAGAGAGATGCCGCCATTAATCACGGCAAAGAGATTCGTTCCGGAGACGGCAAAAGCACTGACATAACTGTTAATGAATTCGGTACCTGTCGTAGTCCAGCTTGTGCCGTTGTTTGTGGAAAGAAATACGCCACCAGCATTAGTCCCGGCAAAAAGATTCGTGCCGGAGACGGCAAAAGATATCACACCTGTGTTTGTCAAGCCGGTACTCGCTGAAGTCCAGCTTGTGCCATTGTTTGTCGAAAGGAATACGGGAATATCGCCAGAAGTCCCGGCAAAAAGATTTGTGCCAGAGATTGCAAGAGACCTGACATAAGTGTTAGCCAAGCCGGTATCCGCTGCAATCCAGCTTGTGCCATTGTTCGTTGAAAGAAATACACCACCGCTAGAAGTCCCGGCAAAGAGATTCGTGCCGGAAACAGTCAGAGCAATGACAGTAATGCTTGTTAAGCCATTACTAGCCGCAATCCAACTCGTGCCGTTGTTCGTGGAAAGAAAGACGCCACTAGAAGTCCCTGCAAAGAGATCAGTACCAGATACTACAAAAGTATTGACAGTAGTGTTTGTTAAACCGGTATTAGTCCAACTTGTTCCATTGTTCGTCGAAAGAAAGACACCGTTATCTAAAGTTCCAGCTAAAAGATTTGTACCGGAGAATACAAGAGTACGAACATAGGTGTTGGTCAAGCCAGAATTTACTTTTGTCCAATTTGTGCCGTTGTTGGTCGAAAGAAATACGCCATCACCGGAAGTCCCAGCAAAGATATTGGAGCCGGAAACGGCAAGGGCACGAACATAAGTGTTTATCGGCAAGCCATTATTAACTCTAGTCCAACATGTGCCGTAGTTGGTCGAAAGAAATACTCCGTTACCAGAAGTTCCGGCGAAGAGATTTCTTCCGGAGAAGGCTAGAGCACGGACAGAAGTGTTTGCCAAGCCCCCTTTATTCACTGCTGTCCAACTTGTGCCGTCATTTGTGGAAAGAAAGACACCGGCATCAGAAGTCCCTGCAAAGAGATTCGTAAAGTAGACAGCAAAAGACACGACAGAAGGGGGAAACAAGCTGCCTTTACCGACTGCATTCCAGTTTGTACCATTGTTTGTCGAGCGAAAAACGCCATCATTTGTCCCTGCAAAAAGATTCGTTCCAGAAACGGTAAGAGTATGAACTTCGCTGCTGAAAGGGCCATTGGTCTCAATCCATTGAGCATTTACAGAGGAATAAAATATTACGATACTGACCGTAACATAATAATATATGTTTTTAATATTGATTCTTTTCATTTTAATGAAATGATTTTTTTTCTCACAGAACTTCACAACAAATTAAGATATAATATTATTTAATGAACGGTTTTATTTTGCCGTATCATTTTTAAAACTTTCTACCGAAAGTGCAACGCAAATATCTTTTAGTGAATTATTATTTGTGGTCTTTGCAACATCATAAATTGCTTTGTCACCTTTGTCTGAATGTAAACCATCCAAAGCAAGAGCTGATAATATTCTCACCTGAGTATTACCCTTCTCATCTTGAATAATTTTCATTAATGGATCTAACAAAGAGCTAAAAGTGTTTTCCGGGAATATCAATTCTAGTTGTCTTATAGTTTGTGCACTCGATGCAAGAATTTCATTATTTTGGCTTCCGAGAGACGTCAATATCATTGCTTCAGTCTGCTTTAAGTTTGATTTAACAAATTTTGAGTGATGTTGTTTCTCAAAACGTGTAGATTGATCCTGAGCATTAACTGTTATAAATAACATTGCTGATATAACCATAATTAGCACAAATACGTGTTTCATAACTTTTTCCTTTAATATTTTTTTTTGAAAATAAACCAGGTATTCTAAAGTTTATTTCCCTTCAGCCTGACTTTAATTACTAAAGAGAAAATTTGGCGGAAATAAAAAATTTGCCCTTTGTAGCTCCTCCTAATGATTTTAATGATGGGTAGTCATTCTTAATGACTTTACATTTTAATTGATAACATAAAACATATTTATTACTAATTGATTAACATTAGATTAACAATGTTTAATTATCACAAACATACTCCATTTACTTAGGTGAGTGTTAGTAATATTATCGCATTCTATAGGACTTTTATTGCAAAAGTTAAAAAGATTCTAAATCTTGCTGCGAACGGTAAAATCCCTTGGTTAAAACTAATTAACCAGGAGTTTTATAGCTTATGAACAGCCCAATTTACTTCATCAATATCATCTTTTTAGTTTCAACAAATGAACCCGATTGTAGTTTATATAAATAAATTCCACTTGAAAGACTGTAAGCATTTCCGCCGGAGGCGGATCCGCCTATGGCGGAAAAATTAACTTCATAATTTCCAACTGGTTTTTCTTCATTCACCAACGTTGCAACTTCTTTCCCAAGAACATCATATACTTTTAGATTTACGAATGAAGCATTTGGAACTTGGAATTTAATAGTGGTTGATGGATTAAAAGGATTTGGATAGTTCTGCTCAAGTATAAATTGAGAAGGAATATCGTTATTCTGATCTTCAACACCTGTTAATATTTCCGACAACGGACGCCGCCAGATGCCGTCACTAGTCCCAACAAAGAGATGGGTACTATTTACTGTAAGAGCATTAATATAATAATTCGTCATACCTATAGCTGTCCAACTTGTACCATTGTCGGTGGAAAGAAAAACACCGGCACTATCTGTTCCGGCAAACAGATTGTTGCCTCCTGCTCCGTTAGGACTCACCGCAAGTTTTGTTATCCAACCATTTTTATGTACATAGTCCGGCAAACCGTTATTTACTGGACTCCAGTTTGAACCACTATTGGTGGAAAGATAGACACCGCTATAAGTTCCAGCAAAGAGATTCGTACCGCTTACGGCAAAAGCTGTAATACCTTTTTGTCTAAAGGTGGTATCATCCTCTGTCCAGGTTGCACCATTATTACTGGATCTAATAACATAGCTCCTTAAACCATCAGTTCCTGCGAAAATATTTGAATCACTGATGACCAAAGAAGAAACAAAAGTGTATCTACCCGCAGCAATAATTGGAGCCCAGCTTGTTCCGTTGTTTGTAGAACGAAATATTCCCCCGCTTGAATTGTCGATACTTCCGGCGAAGATATTTGAATCACTGATAGCTAAGCATTTTATCTTCTCATCAGATAGGCTGGTGTCAACTGCTTGCCAGTTTGCCCCGCTATCAGTGGAACGAAAAATCGATCCGCGGCTGTAGGGAGGATTAAACGTAAGAATATATGTCGCTACAAAAATATTTGAATCACTACTAGTTAGGGAGGTTACGTTTTTGTCTAATAATCCATTGTTTACTTCTTGCCAGTTTGTTCCATCGTTGGTGGAGAGAAAAACTCCGCCAACCTCAGTCCCGGCAAATAGATTCGTACCACTCACTGCAAAGCAGTTAACATTAACGCCAATGGAAACATTGGTATGAACCCACTGGGCATTTACAGAGGAATAAAACATTAGAATACTTAATGCAAATAAATAACAAATGATTTTCATAACTATCTCCAAAATATTTTAATACAGGCAAGTCTAAAACTCGCCTGTATTTTTTATTTATAATTTATTTCATCAGTATCATTTTTTTAGTCTCAACAAATGAACCAGCTTGTAATCTATAGAAATAAATCCCTGATGATAATCCGCCTTTGGCAGAAAAACTAACTTCATAATTTCCAACTGGTTTTTCTTCATTTACTAATGTTGCTACTTCTTTTCCAAGAACATCATATACTTTTAGATTTACGAATGAGGCATTTGGAACCTGGAATTTAATAGTGGTTGAAGGATTAAACGGATTAGGGTAATTCTGCGATAAAGTAAATTGCTCAGGAATAATTTTTCCGTTGGAGTCTTCAATTCCTGTAACTATAGTTATATTATATTTATCAGCAAGATAATTTTCAACCGCTAATCTTTCAGATCCAGAAAGAACTTTATTATAGACAAGCACTTCTGCAATATCACCCTTGAATATTAGATGACCGGCGGGGACATTATCAGCGCCTCCTATACCATCGCTGCCATCTAACCTACCGAGCGATACAGATATGGGAACACTGGAAGTGCCTTGTGGTGTAATCACTGCATCTACTCCATTCGAACGAACAGTAGTATTCCACATAGTTTGGTTTGTAACAACATTAAAGACTTTCCATTGATTATATGCAGCAATATTTGGTGCTTGTGCATGAACCCAGCTTGCCTCACCTACAAACGGATCAATTAAATTAGGGGAGTTCGATGAGAAGAAATTCCTCATTGAGAGTCCGTACCCATTAAGGACAATAGGATAATACGGCAATGGGTCAGTTCCTATATTACCGACTAAACCAGAATCTATCTTAAAGACTAAAAAAAGACTAATCTTTGACATCGTTTTTGAACTTGTTAATGCCAAACGATCATTTATACCATCAAAGTGTATAACGGATTTACCATTCAATTCATTATTTACTAATAATGGCTGTCTGTTAGTATTAGATTGAAGTGCATTATTGCCATTACCGCTTTGGTCAATCCAACTGCTAACTGTTGAACCGTTGAGGGTTACGCCTGCATCAGCTTTAAGCCAGAGTTGAAGACTGTCCGTGGGTATTGAAGTATTTGATATATTATATTTATTATTAAGATATTGCTCGACTGCTGTTCTTTCAGAATCAGAAAGAACTTTATTATAGACAAGCACTTCTGCAATATCACCTTTAAAAATCAATTTATTACTGGGGGGGGAGGGAGTGCCATCGGCCCCGCCGATACCACCGCCATAACCGGGTCCACCTGCATTACCTAGGGAAAAAGAAATTCCCATATCGGAACCTTGTGGTATGATATTAGCCTCTTGCCCGTTTGAATGCACCGTAGTATTATGTATAGTTTGATTCGTAACAATGCTGAGATTTTTCCACTCACCATATTTTGTAATATCAGTTAGTGACGCAAGCAACCAAGCATCAGAAGCTGTCCAAATAGCTAATGTATTTGGCGTTGGTGTAAAATCAGACGGTTGCATTGTTAAACCATAAGCCTTACCGGCGAAGTTCGCATCTCCAAGAACAAGTGGAAAATTAGGATTTGGACCGGTCGCTCCAGAATCAACTTTGTAAACCATAAATAAACTTATCTGCGACATCGTTTTGGTACCAGTAAGCCCAAGCATGTCATTTAATCCATCAAACCTCAATACCGGTTTATTATTATTCAATCCATTTGCAACAAGTAAAGGCTGCCGATCTGCAGAAGGCTGAATAACATTATTCCCATTGCCGCTTTGGTCAATCCAACTGCTGACTGTTGAACCGTTGAGGGTTATACCTGCATCGGCTTTTAGCCACAGTTGAAGACTGTCCGTGGGTATTGTTGTAATTAGCAAATTACTATTCCACTTATAAACAGAATCATTTACGCCGCCGCTCCATCCAACTGTTGCAGAAGCAAATGCTGTTGCACCGACTGGCAAATTACTAACCCTTGTCCAGGTTGCACCATCGTCGTTAGAATATGCAGTTCCAGGAAATGCTAGATGAGGACCCCCTGTATTATTATTCGAAGTAATAACATAAGACCCCATCGTTCCTTTTGCATAGGCGATATAATATGTGGTTAATCCTGATAACCCGGAGGGTAAAGGAAGAATTGGTGTCCAGGTTGCGCCTCCATTAGAAGTGCGAGAAATAAATTGGTTGCCAATGCTGCCAAATGTGCATGCTAATCCATTTAAACTATCCTTGAATGCAAAATCGAACCCCTGATTTAAGATGATATTACGGGCTACTGTCCAATGATTTCCACGGTCTGTGGTCCTATAGAGCGATCCCGCCCATGTGCTAAACCAAAAACTATTACCCGTCATAGTTCTAGCTTCATTTCCAGATATACCACCCTCACCCGATAACGGTGGAAGAATATTTCCGGAAGGAACACGGCTCCATAATGCACCGCCATTTGTTGTTGTGTATATTTCCCAGTAACCGTTTCTCGGATCTCCTGCACAAACGCCATTGTTAGCATCAAAAAAATGTATTACGTTGGGAAATCCGCCAACTCCTGAAAAAGCTGATGCTTGTTTTGTCCATGTTGATCCGCCATCAGTGGTTTTAAATATACCGTCATTCGTGTTGCTATTCATAGCAACATATGCAGTGTTAGCATCAATTGCTGAAATGCTGCCACCCTTTAATCCTGTTGCACCTGTAATTGTAGAAACTGTCCAGTTTGTTCCTCCGTTTGTAGTCCGGAGGTATTGATTATTGTTGGTATTAATGCCCCAACAAACGTTCTCATCTACAGCCGAAAATGAAACTGAAGGATTCACTGAATTTGGCAAACCACTTGCGCGCTGCAAAATCCAGGGAGATTGCGCCATCGTTGCAAGGGAGAGAAATGCAACCAAAAAGAAAACGAAAAAAAACGTGTAGTTTTTCATAAAAACTCCGATCATTGTTAAAAATATTAATTAAGATTTCGCTTGCAAATAAACAAAATCGGAGGGGGTATTGCATATCACTTGTATCCCAAATAATATCAATGGTGTTCCATTTTACATAACACTGATCGTATCAAATTATTGGAGATATTATCAGTTGATGAAAGGAATGATTTTAATGGATATTAGGTGATAAGAATGCGGTTTTTTAATTGACTAAATCGCTGGGTGGAAATCCAAATTCTTCCCGAAAACATTTCGTAAAATATGAGGGACTTGAAAATTCTACTGAAAAAGCTATCCTAGAAAAATTTTTATTTAGGCGAGTCTTAGACTCGCCTGTATTTTCTATTTCATAATTTATTTCAACAATAACATCTTTCTCGTTTCTACAAATGAACCTGCCTGCAGTTTGTAGAAATATACGCCGCTTGATAGACTGTTAGCATTTCCGTCGGAGGCGGATCCGCCTTTGGCGGAAAAATTAACTTCGTAACTACCTGTAGGTTTCTCCTCGTTAACGAGTGTTACTACTTCATTTCCGAGAATATCATATACTTTGAGATTGACAAAACTTGCCTGAGGAATACTGAAATTGATTTTTGTGCTTGGATTAAACGGATTTGGATAGTTTTGAGCTAAAGAGAACTCATTTGGCATATTTGAATTTTGTTTGACATCAGTTAGAAATTCTGTATTATTTTCAAAAAGAAAAAATCCATTATCATTTCTTGTATATCCTATGATATACATTGCTTCATTAAGTATTTTGGAGTTTATAGGAATATAGCCCGTAAACTCTGATTGTAGTGAATATTTCCAATCAACACCATTATTTAATGATATATCTGTAAAAAGAATGGGTGAATTATCTTTAAAGCTATAGCCATAAACCAAAATCATTTCTTTATTTGGAAGTGTCTCCACTCCCCGGGTGTAAGAATCACTGTAATTGCGGAATGGCTGCCATGTCAATCCTCTATCTGAAGATTTATAAATAGTACCGAAACCTTGTGTAGTCTCTGCGCTAATAAAAATTGTACTCGAATCTTTATATGCACATTTAGTAACGGAACGAAGTTGTGGAATCTGAATTGTCTGCCAGTTTGTGCCGCCATCAGTTGTATTTAAAACAAAGCCACTTCTGGTTATCCAATTTTCACCAGTGGCAATTCCATTTTGTTCATCAAAGAACTGAATATCCCTAATAATATTTCCCGCCTGAAATTTAAAAACATAACTCCAGTTATTTCCACTATCAGTTGTTTTTAATATTGCATTGGTTTGAGGGGAATGAGTTGCGCCAATTACAAAGCCGTTTTCTTGATTAATAAAATAAAGTTCTTGGAGGTAATAAACCGAATCCTCAAATCTTCCTTTTGGATGCCAACTTAAGCCGCCATTAGTTGATTCAACAAAGTATCCGCGATAATTTTCTTCTCCGGAAAGATCTATTCCAATAGTTTCATAATATTTGCTTATTGAATTATTTATGTTTTGATTTTGAATTTGGTTTGAATTCGAGTTGGCTTTATTTACTTTAAGATTATACGCTCCTACACCATAAGCAATCATCTCATTTATCATTTGAACCCTGACCATTACACGCATGGAATCAGAAATTAAAGCTTCACTCCAATTAAGTCCTTTATCATTAGTATAAAATACTTTACCATAAATATGCGGTAGAGATCCATCAAAACCTCCTGTTATTCCATGGTTTTGGTTGATAAAATCAATACCCAATGTCACTTTAATATCCAAAGGCAAATGACGTTCTCCCCATTGTGATTTTGAGAAAGAAGAAAAAAAGAAAAAAAAGAGTGCTAATAAAAATATTTTCATATTGTTACCTTTCATTTCAAAAGACTGACCCATTGTTGCAAGGGAGAAAAATGCAACCAAAAAGAAAACGAAAAACAATGTGAGGTTTTTCATAAGAACTCCTATGATTGTAAAAAAATATTAATTAGGATTTCGATTGCAAATAAACAAAATCGGAGGGGGTACTACATATCAACTGTATCCCAAATAATATCAATGGTGTTCCATTTTACATAACACTGATCGTATCAAATTATTGAAGAGATAATCAATTGATGGTGGTAATAAATTATAAGATCATCTTACGCAGTTGTCATGCTGTTCGCCGCGGCGAATCATTTCAGCATCTAAAAGCCTTAGGGAAAGAAGATTCTGAAACAAGTTCAGAATGACATAAAAGTTACTTTTGCACAAGGTGAGGTAAAAGAATATTTTGAACATGAGGCGTTTTGAAATGTATCAAGAATGCGGTTTTTTAATTGACTAAATCGCTGGGTGGAAATCCAAATTCTTCCCGAAAACATTTTGTAAAATATGACGGACTTGAAAATCCTACTGAATAAGCTATCTCAGAAATATTTCCCTGCTGTTCTTCTATCATCTTTTTGGCTCTCGTCAATCTTAATGATCTTAAAAACATACTCGCAGGTTTTCCTGTAATGGCTTTAAACTTTCTATGAAATTGTGTTCTGCTCATACCAACTTCATTTCCAAATTCTTCTATGCTGAAATCTTCTTCCGAAATATGTTTCTCTATTACTTCCATTACTTTATACATAAACTTTTCATCATAGCTGCTTAGCTTTTTATTTTCTATTACTGGAGGATGAATATCAAATTTGCTAAACTTTTCCTGCAGCTTTTTCCTTAATGCAATTAAATTTTTTATTCTTATCTGTAGTTCTTTTGTATCAAAAGGTTTGGTAAGATAATCATCAGCACCTGTTTCTAATCCTTCAATTTTATTTTCCTGTCCCGATCTTGCTGTTAATAAAATAATCGGTATGTGACATGTCTTCTCATCGTTCTTTAAAATTCTTGTCAATTCGTTCCCATCCATTTTCGGCATCATCATATCACTAATGATAAGATCCGGAATAATTTTTTCGGCTTTTCTTACTCCCTGTTCTCCATTTACAGCTTCCTCAATGCGATAACCATTACCCAGCGATTCTTTAATATATTCTCTCATATCATAATTGTCTTCAACCACCAGAATTATTGTTTTCTCCTCTAATTGTTCTTTCATCAAATCATCATTAATACTTTGTGCAATTGATTCAGTGGCGGTTTTACTAAGCGAAGAGGTATAAACTTCCTGTTCAGCAGGAAGAATTGATGCTTCTGTTTTTCCAGTTTTAATTATCTCATCATCTTTCAAATGATCTTTACCCATTGGAAGAGTTATTGTAAATTCGCTCCAACTATTTCCCTCCGCCTTTGGCGCATTATCAGAATCTGTAACTTTACTTTTTACACTTATCTTTCCATGGTGAAGTTCTACCAATTCTTTTGTTAATGCCAATCCAATTCCTGTACCTTCGTGCTCTTTCGTAAATGAACTATCAACTTGATAAAACCGGTCAAACAGTTTTGGTATTTCTTCCTGCGGTATTCCAATTCCTGTGTCTTTTATTTTTATCTCAACAAATCCTTTTATATTGTCATGCTGAACTTGTTTCGGGATCTCCCGTTTTGTAGAAGATGCTGAAATAAATTCAGCATGACTTTCCGTTATCGAAACTGTAACCGTTCCTTCCTCCGGAGTAAACTTGAATGCATTTGATAAAAGGTTCGTAAGTATCTTCATCATTTTTTCTCTGTCAAAATATAATTCAATAAAATCTTTTTCAGGCAGTAACTTTAATGTGATATCCTTTGATTCCGCCAATGACTCAAATGATAAAGCAACTCCTTTGACAAATGAAACAATGTTTCCTTTTGTAGCTTCGAGTTTTAGTTTTCCGGATTCTAATTTTGAGAGATCAAGTAATTGATTAATAAGCTGCAGTAAACGTCTTGAGTTTCGCTTGATGATATTGGCGTCTTTAATAATATCATCTGATGTATTTGAGATAATCTTTTCTGCAGGTCCAAGTATTAATGTAAGCGGAGTTCTAAACTCGTGTGAAATATTTGCAAAGAATCTGGATTTTATTTTCTCTGTTTCTTCTTTTTCATTCAATACGGCTTTATCAACTTTAACCTGATTTTTATAGGATATTCTGTTCATCTCATAACGTCTTATTCCATACAAAGCAAAGATGAAAAAGCCAGCGTATGATAGATAAGCCCACAAGGATTTCCAGTATGGCGGTGAAATAATTATTGCAATTGAAGTTCCTTCTTCATTCCATACACCATCGTTGTTTGATCCTTTAACTCTGAATACATATTCTCCTGGTCCTAAATTTGGATATGATGCATAACGTCTTGTACCCGAATAAACCCAATCTTTATCCACTCCTTCCATCTTGTAAGCATATTGATTTTTTTCAGTACTCACATAATTCAATGCTGCAAATTCAAATGAAAGAAAATTTTCTGTATGAGATAATTCTATTTTATTTTTTATCGGAAACGATTTATCAGATATTAAAAAATTTGTAATCACAATCGGGGGAATAAAATTGTTATTCTGAATATCATCAGGATTAAAGCTTATCAATTCATTCTTGTTAGCAAAATATATTCGTCCATCATCTGATTTTACACCACTCCAATCCATAAAACCATTTTCCGGTAGCCCATCTGATGCATCATAATTTTGAATACTATTTGTCTTTGGATCGAATTTGGAAATACCTTTACGAGTGTTTAACCAAAAATTACCGTTATTATCTACCAGAATAGTAAAGGTAGCATTACCAGGTAAACCATCCTCCTCAGTTAAATGACTGAACTTGCCATTTGAACGATCATATTTATTTAAACCACCATTTGTCCCAAACCAGAGAATTCCATTTTTATCCTCCTGTATATCAAGAATAGTTTGTCCGCTTATACTTGTCGCATCTTTGGGATCATATATATAAGATTTAATCGAATCCGTTTTTCTATTATACGAATATAAACCGCGGCTAAAGGAACCAAGCCAGAGAAAACCGTAAACATCTTCATAAATACAGTTAATATGTGCGGCGGGAACATTTATTCTATTAATTTTTCGCGTATTAAGATTAAGGAAAAAAAGTCCCTTATTATTCGTGCTAATCCAAATATTCCCGTCGGAAGTTTCATAAATCAAATCAACAAAATATTTAAACTCTTCCCCGGTTGAAGTATAAAATTTTGTAATTTGCCCAAGCTTATCTCGCTCGATCAAACCTCCATCTGCTTTTGCAAACCATAAACTTCCTTTATCATCCTCATAAAGCAGCCGACCGCTATTTAAACTGATTGGAGATTGAATTATTTGTCCGGTTTGTGAGTCTAATTTTTTAAGTCCATTCTGTGTATTTATCCAAATCTTGTTATCACTTCCTTTTATTATACTCCAGATTTCACCAAATCGAAAGTGGTTAAAAGCCTTTTCCGAAATGTTCAACTTATTTACTCCCTCAAAAGTTGTAATCCAGAGTGTTCCTGACCGTTCAAAACATATTGAGGTTATAGAATTTACACTTAAACTGCCGGGGTCTTTATCATCATGCAAATAATGATTAAACATCTTTGTTTTTTTATCAAATGAATAAAGACCGGATACCCAAGAGCCGAACCAAAGATGCCCGGATTCATCTTCACAAATAGATGAGATTGAATTTCTTTCTTCTTTAATATAGGGAGTGAATGTTCCTGCTTTTTGATCGAATTCAATCAAGCCCTCACGCGTCCCCAACCAGAGAATGCCTGACTTATCTTCAAATATAGTATTCACCCAATAGTTAGACCATTCACTTTTATTATTGGAGTCATACCAAAAATGGATGAACTTTTCGGTTTTCCTATCTAACTTATCAAGCCCATTACCAGTGCCAAACCAAAGTGATCCAGATTTATCCTCATATATCGTATTTACATTGTTGTTGCTGATACTTCCAGGATTTTTGTTATCATTCTGTATGCATATAAACTTGCCTGAATTTTTATCAAACTTATTTAGCCCATCGCCTGTTCCAACCCATAGTATTCCATATTTATCCTCACAAATTGAATATACATGATTACTCAATTCAGTTTCTGGGCCCGGTTCATGAGGTTTGTAATGTGTAAAGGAACCATTTCGCTTATCAAATTTCTCAAGTCCGCTAAATGTTCCTACCCAAATATTTCCATCTCTATCTTCATATATTTTTTCAACGAAAGCATTATCAATGCTGTTTGGATTATTAGGTTCATGCTTATACGTTGTAAAATTGTAACCATCAAATTTTTCTATTCCACCCCATGTAGCAAACCATAAAAACCCATCTCTATCTTGAATTACGGAAGTAGCAATTAGTTCGTACAACCCCTGTGCAATTGAGAAATGTTCAAAAGTTACGTTTGTATTTTGTGGATATGTTTGGTGCGAAAAAGTAAAGATAATTATTAGAAAAAAAATCCAAAATCGAACCAGACGTAAATATCCATTACAAAAAAGTAAGTGAGGTTGTTCAGTACTATTTATTTGAACTTCACACATCAAAGTTTTTTAATTGATTAATGTTTAATCTGAAAAATAGAAATAGATGATTTTTATTAAATCGTACTTATTGTATATAATGAGCTTGAACCTGCACACAGTATCCAAGATTAAGGAGAGAACAAAGATTAGAGAAAGAGGTGGTATAGATTAGTTATATCTATAGACCTTCCTTAAAATATAGAATTAGTCTTCACTGAGAACTTCGATTATTTTCTGATCAAAAGCAAGAAGAATAAGCTTGTTAGAAGCAAGGTGTAATAGCACATAAGAAATGTCAGGTATATGACTCGATAGAAATGTCAGGTTAA
>JAVHOU010000141.1:0-14168 GCA_036170275.1 Ignavibacteriaceae bacterium | reverse complement strand
TTAATGGTTTTAAAGCTTTGTCTTCCAAAATTTGTTGATCTGTAATCCCTGCCATCTGTGAAATAAATTGATAATTCATAGTTTTCTATATAGGCAATACCGGATGCATTCCAGAATACAGAGTTAGCATCATTTACAAGACTTGTTACTGCCTCGCCCATTGCTGTTTCTTTTGCGCCGACTCCGATTTTTAGAAATTGCAGTCCCGCAGTGCCGGACTTGGAAAAATCAAAACCATAATCTAGCTGAGCCAGATTCTCTCTTACCGGAATCAGCACTAAAATTAATGAGACTATAATTATGAATGAGTGTTTCATAAGAAAACCTTTTACTTGATAATTATTAATGTACCCTGCGCATTGCCCACTCCGGATTCAACAGTATAAAAATAAATTCCGGGCGACGTTCTCTGCCGTGAATCTATAAGTTGATCCCAGACTTCCTCACCAGAATTCAGATTATCATGCTCAAGAATTCTGACTAATTCACCGCTGGTTGTGTATATTCTGATCGTGCAAACTGCCGGCAAATTTGAAAACACAATGAAATTTTCTGTGCCTGAAGTTGGAAAACCTGAAACTTCCTTAAAAGGATTCGGAAATACTTTAACATTAAGTGCATTTTCAGACGGACTGCGCGTTGCTGTAATTGCAGTTTCATTTCTATTTGTCAACCAGCTTTCTCTGCCCGCACTATCCACTGAAGTGACAGAATAAAAATACCCTGCTCCAAGGCTGATTGTTTGATCTTCATAAACCCATTTATTATTCTGTGCATCATAGTATCTTGTTTTGTCAGTTGTTTTCTTGGGGTCAATCCTGCGTATCATACTGAATGGTCCTATAAATGACCTATCACTTCTATAAATTTTATACTCTCTGAAATTTGATCTGCCGGAAATCGGATTAACCCAGGTCCCTTCAACAGGAGACCAGGCCAGTGCTATGGTTTTATTTGATGGAAGTGCATAAATTTCGATTCCCGGGGACGGTGGTGGCACAGCTGATACCTGATAATTATTTTGAAATAGTGCAATAGCTCTGCTCATCGTGTTCTTTAAAGAGTCCAGTCCAAAATGCAATAAAGACTGTGAGCTTAATCCCAGCAATGCTTTTTCAAGAGGAATTCCATTCACTGCTTCTACTGTAACAATCTTAATTGAAGAACCTGGAGATAAATTATAAGGACCAGCACTCATTAGCATAAAAGGTGTAAGATGATCTCCGGTATTTGCCTGAAGAGTTTTATCTGCTCCATTCAGAATGTTGTATAAATTCTGAGCAGTTGAACTTTGAATAGTGAAGAATCTTTCATTGTTAAGAAGCTGAGCCCAATAAATATTGGATGGTTGAGGGCGATTATCGGAAGCAGGATCGGCATAGAGTAAAGATAATCCGGCATAACCTGTAGTTCTTAATTCACCTGCTGCTTCCCAAAAATTTCCGATATCACTTGGAATACTGAAATTAGGTGTATCATCCCACGAATAAATCATTTTTTGGGTTGAATCATAAGCGACAAAATCATCCGTCCTGTTAAAATCATCTCCCCACCCGTTATGAACAACAAAATCCTGATAGCTTGGTCTTAACAAGTTAGGAAATCCAACATATACATCGTTAACCGCGGTTGAGTTTTGATTTGTAAATGTATATTCACAAATAACAAAATTGTTCAGCAGCGGGAAACTCCAGACACGGCTTTTCCTTTCAATAGAAATATTTTCACTCGTCTTCCATTTTGCAGTTATGATCTGTTCCGCTTCAGCAGGATTGTAAGACGGTGATCCAAGAAAATTATCTGTCTTTACTATTGTTTCAAATGTTCCGTTATCAACAAAATTAAACGGGCCGTTCTCAGTAAAGAAAACTGAACCATCAGATTTTTTTCCACCAATCCACATTCCGGAACCAACTGAATAAGATCTCTGATCATCTTTATTCATTACATTCGGGCCGCCGGGCCAATCCATACTGGGATAGTATTCAAATCTGTTAGTTGGATTCGGAGCACCGATAGTCCCGTTGTCTTTCATCGTCTCCCAAAGATTTCCTCTGTCATGAATCTTAAAATCAGCATTGCGGACTTGCGCAGAAACCGATGAGATAAGGGTGAAACCGACTATTATTAATTTTAATTTATTCATTTTAATTCCACATTCATAATTTAGAATGAATATTTAATTCCAAAATAGAAACGTCTTGTATCGTAGTAATTCTGCCAGCTGATATCATACCCTGAGGCA
Source organism: Ignavibacteriaceae bacterium (assembly GCA_036170275.1). Lineage (GTDB taxonomy): Bacteria > Bacteroidota > Ignavibacteria > Ignavibacteriales > Ignavibacteriaceae > IGN3. The sequence goes on along the minus strand of JAVHOU010000141.1, from coordinate 11,923 downwards.
TCCACTGTTGAGATCTTACCTGATTCCACATAATCTTTTGTTGCATTCGCATCAAAGACAACATCACCATAAGAACGCAGGTTTTTTGTATTAAAGAGATTTGTGATTTGCAGATATACCATAAATTCGTGTGAACCGATTATTTTAAATAACTTATCAATTTTCAGATCAAAATTATGGCTCGCCGGATACCGGTAATTATCATATGTATCAGGAGGATCATTGGGCTGCAGATAAGTGAATGTCTGACCGCTTACGAATCTGTAAAGGATACTTAAACTTGTCCCGCTCATTACTGAATTTATAATCGAATTTTCCTCATAATCAGGGTAACTGAGAAATATATTTGCACGAAGAATATGAGGACGGCTAAAACTTCTTTCAGTCGGAATTCTTTTATTCACTTCAGTATCCCACTCATAAGTAGGATTACCGTTTGCATCAAAAGTAACTCTTTTGGGGCTTGCTCTGCCTGTTGTTGATTTTGAAAAACTGTAATTGAGATCGAGATTTATATATTTACTAAAAAGAGATCTTAATGAAACTTCAAATCCTCTCGAATCTCCGTAATCACCGGGAAAGTAAGCGGCAAAAGATTGATTGGGAGAAATTTGGTTTCTAAATGGATCATACCCTCTGACTGCCCTGTCAAAAAGACCAACCCGTTCATCCGTTTGATCAAATACATCTTTATAAAATGCAGTCACATCCAGAACAGCCACGTCGTTGAAGTTGTGTTTTATTCCAACTTCAAACATTATTGTCTTTTGAGGCTTAAGAGGTTCGACTGTATACGCCACAACTCTTTCTGGGTCGCCATCGTTTGAGGCTATGTGATTAGGCTCCCTTCCCTCAGCCGCAGCAAGATTTCTTTCTGTAATAATTTTCTCCACAAGGTTTACCGGTCTGAAATACAGGAACTCAAACATTTGATCGAGTGGCGGCATTTGATAATAGTGACCGTAATTAAAATGAAGCAAAGAGTTTTCAGTTATCGGGAATGATACTCCAAATCTGGGACTTAACATATTATATGATCTTGCCGGAATTCTCCTTTTATTCAGTACATTTTCATAAGAATATTTTACTCTTCCAAGAGAATCCACCTGATTAAGATCGGGATCTTTTGAAACATCATATAATGGATCAATAACAAGATTAAAATAATTTGATCTTTCAAACCACAATCTATTCGGATCAAAATAATCATAGCGCAAGCCTATGTTTAAGATCATACTCTCAAATTCCATTTTATTCTGTATATAAAAAGCAAACTGAATGGGATGGAATGTTTCATTTAGTCCTCTGTTTATCCAATCATCTAGATTATCTGTAAATGAAGGCAATCTCCAGCTTTCTTTTTCTGAATAAGAATTGTAACGGAATTCAAATCCAGTCTTTAAAAGATTGCTCGAATTAAATTGCCAGTTAATATTTCCAACTAAAGAAATATCTCCGGACGAAGCCTTATTCTTAATTATAGGAGCAAATTGATCAAATGGTTCATTTTCAAATCCATCATACCTCATAAAACCAAAGAGTGTTGGATTCTGGCTTCTTCCTAATTCTGTATATCCACTCGGTCCTTCTTTATAATCAATATTGTAAGTACTCAATTTTAATTCATAGAATAAATCATTATTCAATACGTGGGTGAATAAACCCGCAAGACTCCAGTTATAAGTATCGAGCAGGGAACCCCATCCTCTGTAGTATTTTGCCTGGCTTGTAAAGTCTCCATTTTCCTGCAGAGTTGAGTGAGCATCGTGATTATAAGTGCCGTTAATACGCAGTCTTATATTTTTTCCTCTTGTGGACAAATTTGCGAACAGATTTTCCGTATTTCTTGATGGCCGTGGATGCGGCAAAGAATACGCCTGTCTTTTAAGTTGAGTAGAAAGAAAAAAACTGACCGGTATGTCACTCAGGGTAATTAAAGGTCCGCCAAAGCTTGCATAAAGTGTGTGATCAGGAATTCTCCGGTAATCATATATCTGTCTTTGTCTGTATGGTGTCCACCATGCCGGATTTAAGGTGCCGTCACCAAGTGTGTTATCAATAAATTCTTTTTGAGTGGCAGGATCGTAAAGATAATTTCCGAAATGATGCTGACCCGGAAATCCATAAATATAATCAATGGAAGCATTAAACTTTTCGCCGCCTTCTTTAGTAACTACACTTATGACACCGGATTGCGCTTCTCCATATTCAGCGGTGAAGCCTCCTGTCATTATCTGAACTTCCTGAATTGAATTCATATTAAGATTAGTGAATGACCCGCCCCAATCTGCTCTGCCATTTACCAGAGATGCCGTTCTCACTCCATCAAAGAACCATTTAATTTCATCCTGGCTTCCTCCTCTGATAGAATATCTGGTTTCACCACGGCCAGCAGAACCCAGCCCGCCGACAACCGGAATAGGATCGAAGAATACGCCTGCCTGAACAAACAATCCTTCTTTCGCATCAGTTACAGGTAATCTTATGATTTCTTCCGCACCCAGGAACTGAATACTTGCAGTAATATCTTTCTGTATAACAGGTCTTTGTGCAACAACAACCACTTCACCTCCAATATCAAGAGCAGTCTCCTGAAGCTGTGCATCAATCCTCGTGGTAAGTTCGGCCATTACTTTTACATCCTGCACTATTAAATCTTTATATCCGATCATAGAAAATTTAACAGTATACTCTCCGGGAGGAACCTGCAGAATAAAATAATCACCGTTAAAATCTGAAGCTGATCCGAATGTAGTACCGACAATTATTACATTTACACTGGGAAGTTTTTCACCTGTTTTTTGATCCGTGACTGTCCCCTGAATTTTACCGGTAACTCCGGCCAGCACGTTAACTTGAAATAATAAAATCAAAACCGGAATTATTTTCATCAATGCTGAATTAATTTTTGACCGGGATTATTTCTGCAATTTATAAAAATTATTTAAATCCATTTTATTACCTGAATAAATTATTGTAATTCAATCTTTTAATCCGCTCATTATAAATCCCTGGATGAAGTATTTTTGGAACACGAAAAAAATCAAAAGCATGGGAAGCATCATTAGCATTGATGCAGCCATCAGTAATGACCATTCTGTAACATACTGACCGACAAACATTCCAAGACCAAGTGCAATTGTTCCTTTTGACTGATCCGATAAATAGATCAATGGTCCTAGAAAATCATTCCAGGAAAACATAAAAGTTAATATTGCAACAGTAGCAAGAGCAGGTTTTGCATTTGGTAAAACTATATTCCAGTAAATCCTGAACTCTGAACAACCATCAATTCTAGCTGAGTCAAGAAGATCTTTTGGAATAGAAAGGAAAAATTGTCTTAAAAGAAAGATGTTAAATGCACTTCCACCCAGGAATGATGGGAGCGTTAGAGGTTTAAAACTATTGAGCCATCCTATCTCTTTAAAGAATACGAACACCGGAATCATTATGACCTGAATTGGCAGCATCATAGTTGCGAGCACAATGATAAATAAAATGTTCCTTCCCGGCCAGTTGAGACAGGCAAAAGAATACGCAACTATTGAACTGGATAATACTGTCCCGGTTATTATTATCGCTGAAACAAAAACTGAATTCTTAACATATAACAGGAATGGAATTCTATCGAAAACTTTTGCATAATTGTCCCAATGGAAATTTTCAGGAATCCATTGAGGAGGAATAGTAAATATTTGCGCATCGCCTTTTAATGAAGTTGAAAGTATCCATAAAAATGGAATGATAAAAAACAGTGCGAATACCGATAGTAAGAGATAGATAAAAGTGCTTTTAACTATTTTGTTTCCTGTCTGAGTTTTCACTTCAATCCTCCATCATAATGCACCCACTTTTTGCTCAACCTGAATTGAATAACTGTAATGATCAGGCTTATAATCAGTAGCAGCCATGCAAGTGCTGAAGCATAACCCATTTCAAAATCGTTGAAGGCTTTATTATATAAGTACAGATTATAAAACATTGTTGAATTAAGAGGACCGCCTTGAGTCATGATATACGCTTCAACAAAAACCTGCAAGGAAAAAATAATTTCCAGAACTGACCATAGGAATATTACAGGAGAAAGCATTGGAATAGTTACGTTTCTGAATTTCGCCCACCATCCGCCGCCATCTATATCTACAGCTTCATAAAGATGTTTTGGTATGCCCTGTAATGCTGCAAGAAATACAAGCATTCTGCCTCCGCCTATTGACCATACACTCATCAAAACCATTGAGGGTTTTGACCAGTTCGGATCGAGCAGCCAAAGCGGTCCGGGAATTCCCATATATGCCAGAAATGAATTTATTAACCCGAACTGAGGATTAAACATCCATAGCCAGACGACTGATAACACAACTCCGGTTACTATTGAAGGTATGAAATATATGGTTCTAAAAACTTTAACACCTTTTATAGCATTATTGACTAATACTGCAAGCAGCAATGAGCCGATGATGCAAAGTGGAACTCTCAGTACTGTATAAATCAGAGTATTGGATATAGATGTCCAGAAATACGAATCTTCAAAAATCAATTTCTCGTAATTTCCAAAGCCGATGAACTGCGGAATTCTTAAAACATCATATCTGCATAAACTATAGTAAATAGACATGATCATCGGGTATAGTCCGAAAATGATAAATCCAATAAACCACGGCATCATAAACAGTATTCCAAATATCGCCTGCTGTTTATTAAACCTATTTATTTTAATACTGATCATTTCGCTTTTCAATTAATTTGAACTTTGCTTCTGACATAATTATCGTAATCTATCGTTTCATCCAAAACCATCTGAATTGTTTTCTCTGCCTGCTTCAGGGCTTCATATGGAGATTGAATTTTATGAATCACTTTTTCCTGTGCACCCATATACTCACGCCAGAATACATCATGAGCAAGGGAAACAATTGTCGGAGTTTTACTATGTTCAAGAAGATCTACAAAAATTCTATTTGAAGGATTAAGTGATAAAAATGCCGGATCATTTGCTGCCAGTTTATTTGCCGGGAATAATAATTCTTTCTGCCTTTCTGCTTCGGTCAGTTGAATATTTTTCTGAACTGCAAATTTCATAAACTCCCATGCTGCTTCTGTATTCCTGGCACCTCTCGGGATTGCAAGCCACCAGCTTCCTGTTGAAGAAACGGGTGGATGTCCTTCAAATGCAGGAATGTCCGCAACTCCATAATCAAGATTTTTATTATACAGCTTAATCTGATCAGGGAATGAATTATCAAGTATCATCATCCCAAGTTTTTCAGAAATGAATCCATGCTGTTCAGCAAACCCAAACCCTGCAACAAAAGTTGAAATATCTTTGAGATTATATTGATTATAAAAATTGACTATCCAATTAAAAGCATCTAATGTGGGTTTATTGGTTAAACTCACTTTAGCCCCATCATTTGATAACATTTGAGCACCGAGTTCCCAGGCCATAATAACAGATGTCTGAATGTTCCCATAAGTAGGAATGAAACCCATCTGCGTGAAATTACCCTTTGAATCTTTCTTAATAAGTTTGGAAGAATACTCTAGAACTTTATTCCACGTTCTGGGTGGTTTCTCCGGATCTAAACCGGCTTCTCTGAATAATCTTTTATTATAGAAGAATGCATAAGAATTTGAATAGAGCGGTAAAGCATAAATATGATCCTTAAATTTCATCTCATCCCACAAAGCTGAAAAGAAAATGGATGAGTCAAATGAATCACGTTTAATCAAATCATCCAGGGGTGTAAGTGCTAATCTTGTTGCCCATTTTGCCACCGGGGTAACGAGAAAAACAACATCGGGCGGATTTTCACTGAGTATAGAAGTAAGGATTTTCTTTTCGTGTTCGTTCCAGGGTAGTGGTGTTGATTCAACGATAATATTCTGATGAGTGCGATTAAATTCGGTTACGTGAAATGGCAGTTCTTTCATTGCACTAACCATCCAGTATTTTAATCTTATCTTGCCGTCAGCCGGGGGTTTGCTATCAGGCATAAACAGGAATAAACCCATAGCTATAAGAGCTGCAAGACTTAAAACAATTTTAATTATCTGTTTCATTCTTCTGGATTTAGTTAGTACTTAAAAAATAATTATCGCACTACCTCATATGAACCAGAAACCTGTTATAACGAAACATTAAAACAAAGTATCAAATATCAAATCGTTATCCGTTACCTTTTTGAATTTCTATCGAGTATGTAAAATGTTCAGCATTATAATATCCAAGATTGTATTCTACCGGTCTTCCACCGGGATCAAGAACAAATCTTTTTCTTTTTAGAACCGGAGCTCCAACTTTAATCATTAATTTCTGAGCAATATTTTCATCCGCCAGTTTTGAACTGATTTCTTCTTTTGATGTTGCAACGACAGTGGAATATTCTTCTTCAAGCATTTTATATAATGGTTTACTGAAATCTTCTTTCCCTGTTAATCCAACCCTCGGATGAAAGTAAGAAATAAAATAAACTATTGGCCCTGCATCCAGTCCGCGAAGTCTTTCCATACAAAGAACTTCTTTATTGTGAGATATAGAAAAGAATTTTGCAACAGTCTCATCTGGTTTTACCCAATTGACATCAATCTCATAGGTCTTAAAAGCAATTCCTTTATTATTCATTTCCTGAGTGAAACTATGCCAGCTATCAAGTCTGGTAACTACATTATTATTATCTGATACCTTTGTTCCAACCCCTTTTTTTCTGATGAGAAGACCTTCATATACTAAACGATTAGTTGCATATCTAACTGTATTTCTGGAAATGCCTAATCTTTTTGCAAGTTCAACTTCGTTAGGCAGCATTTTACCTTTGCTGTATTCAGGTAGAGCAATCATCTCTCTGAGCATTCTTTCTACCTGAACGTATAAGGGGAGAGCACTTTTATGATTTATTTCAATTACCATAATCCAACAGATAATTTTAATTGCACATTTAATAATTTATTAGTTACTTTACTATGTGCATATGTTCATACATTTGGACATACTTAACTTAAGATGTAAAAAACTTATTGTCAAGAAGAATTTAATAAATTAATATTTTTTAGGTTAGCTTTATATTAGTCGAATTAATTATTCTTTGACGAATGATTTTTCTAAGAGCAGAAAGAAAATATCGGACATAAAATAATTCCCACAACAATTATTAATACAAAATGAATGATAAAACCGAATTCCAGAACAAAGTAGCTTTAGTCACCGGAGGTGCAATGGGTATTGGCGGTGCGGTTGCAATGCTGCTTGCTCAGAGAGGTGCAAAAATTCTGATAGTAGATAGAGCTGAAACCGAAGGACTGAAAACAGCCTCAGATATCAGTCCCATTGGTGGTGACATAGCATTCTTCAAAGCTGATGTCGCAAATATTCAAAATTGTTCTGATGCAGTTAATAAAGCTATAGAACTTTATGGAAAGTTAGATATCGTCTCCAACAATGCGGGTATTCAGCGATATGGAACGGTCGAATCAACTCCGGAGAATGAGTGGGATGATGTAATGAACATTAATCTGAAGAGCGTTTTTTATATATGCAAATACGCAATCCCCCATTTGAAAAAAACCAGGGGAACTATCGTCAATATGACCTCTGTCCAGGCATTTGCCACACAAAGAGGAGTCGCAGCATACACAACATCAAAGCATGCTTTAATAGGTTTAACAAGAAGCATGGCAATAGATTATGCACGTGATGGAATACGTGTAAACTGTGTAGCACCCGGTACAGTCGATACTCCAATGCTGAAATTCGCGGCTTCTCTTGATCCTGATCCTGAATCAGTTTATGAAACCTGCAGAAATATGCACCCGCTGGGAAGAATTGCACGAGCAGAAGAAGTTGCAGAAGTGGTTGCCTTTCTTGCTTCAACAAAAGCATCTTTCGTGACGGGGGCTTGTTATTTAGTTGATGGAGGATTACTTCTTCCAATCGGTGGTGAACCAAAAACATCCCAGGAATAAAAATGAAAATAGTAGATATTAAAGCAACGACTGTAACTGTTCCGCTTGAAGCACCATTAAGACATGCGAACGGAGCTCATTGGGAAAGATTTGTAAGAACCATTGTTGAAATAATTGCAGATAATGGTTTGGTCGGTGTTGGTGAAATGGGCGGCGGTGGAGAGTCAGCAGAAAATACTTTCAGATCATTAAAGAGTTATCTCGTCGGACATGATCCTCTTCAACTGGAGCAGTTGAGATGGAAGATTATGAATCCAGTTGCATCATTATATAATAACCGGTATCAGATTCACGCAGCAATCGAATTTGCCTGTATGGATCTCGCTGGAAAATTTCTCGGAATAAGAGCTTGCGATTTATTAGGTGGTGCTGTGAGGGAGGAAATACCTTTTGCCAGTTATTTATTCTATAGATATAAAGATAAAAAGTCAGGGCTCGGTGGTGAGTCTACTGCAGAGCAAATGGTAAAGCATGCAAAAGATCTCACAAATAAATATGGATTCAAATCGCATAAATTAAAAGGCGGTGTCTTTCCACCGGATCATGATGTCGAAGTATATAAAGCTCTTGCGGCAGAATTTCCTAAAGCTTCTTTAAGATTAGATCCTAATAGTGTTTGGAGTGTTGAAGAGTCAATTAAAGTCGGTAAAGCAATTGAACATTTAAACAATGATTATTTTGAAGATCCGACTTTCGGATTAGAAGGAATGCGTCGCGTAAGACAATTTGTGAAGATTCCAACTGTGACAAATACAGTTGTGATTAATTTTGAACAGCTTGCTTCTAACATCCGCACTGAATCTGTTGATGTTATATTACTTGATACAACTTTTTGGGGCGGTTTACGTCAGGCTTATAAGGCGGGTCAGATATTAGAAACATTTCAGCTGGGTGCAAGCGTTCACTCTTCCGGTGAACTTGGAATTCAGTTATCAACTATGCTGCATTTGGGAGCTTCGTTACCAAATCTCGGTTTTGCTGCAGACGCACATTATCATCACCTGACTGATGACATCATCAAAGGCGGAAAGATGAAATATATTGATGGAAAAATAAAACTCCCGACCTTACCCGGTTTAGGAGTTGAACTGGACTACGACAAACTTAAACAATACTCTGAATTGTTTAAAGAACTTGGCGGTTACCAATATGACAGAGATCCGGGAAGACCAGACTGGTATACTGTGATGCCTGAACAGAATTATGCAGATCCAAACATAGAAATGGAGATGTAAAATGCAATTGGATAATAACATATTTTATACAACTCTTGAACTCATGCCTGGGGTTCCGCTTAATGTTTACGCTTTACGCGGGAGTGAATATTCAATATTGATTGATACCGGAATAAAAAGTATGCGAAATGAGATTCTTGCCTTATGTGAAGAAACGGGTAATATCCGAAACGTACTTATCACTCATGTTCATGCTGATCATATCGGGTGTAATGTTGCGGTGAAAAAGAAAACCAACGCTCAGTTTTTTGCAGCAGGTGCAATTCCCTGGATTGAAAATATGGAAACTCATTATATGGAGTTCTGCATTCCCTCAGAGTATCTTCCGGATTCAAAAGAACAGAGAGATGAAATTCTTGGTTTGATGGACGGTCCGGTAAATGTTGATGCTGTTATCACAGAAGGTACCACATTCCGTCCTGGAAATGATATTGAACTAGAGGCAATTACTCTACCTGGTCATAAGCTTGAAGAAGTCGGATTTTTAAATCATATAACCGGTGATTTATTTACGGGCGATATTCTCCTGGCTTTAGCTGCTCCTTTTTTTCATGGATTCCAGACTGCCCGTGGATTTAGAAACAGTTTAAATAAAATCAGACAGTTGATTAATGAAGAAAAGATAAACCGAATACTTGCAGCTCATCATAATCCTCTTAACAGAGAAAAAGCATTCGATGCAATTAAAACAACAGAAATATTTCTGGATAATGTTGAGCAGATCGTAATCCAGGAAGCAAAAGGAAATCATTTCCCAATTTTATGGAAAAATGTTTGCAGTAGAATGAACAAACAACTTGAGTTCAGAGGTTTTGCAATGCTTCAAGTTCAGGTAAAAGAACTTATCGAGGATGGAATTCTTTATGAAGACAATGGAAAGATATTCAGAAAATGAAAACTCTCCTGCTGAAGAATTCTAAAGTTGAAGTAGGAATATTAGAAGAATGCGGTCATCTTTTTCCCGTTCGTTTCTTTTTTGATAAAAGTATTATTGAACCAATGCACATTGCACCCTGGAAGAATGAAGAACTTGACTCATCAGTCCCTCCAATGTTAAAATTTTTAAGAGGTGATTTCTTTTGTGCTCCATTTGGTGCAAGTGACATACTTGAAGATGAAACTCGTGCTCATGGTGCATCCGCAAATGATAAATGGAATGACATTCAAATCACGAAGTCATCACTAAAACTTAAGCTCTCAAAAAACATTTCTGGTGCTGAATTAATAAAAGATATCAGCGTTGGCGAAAATGAAGCTGTCGTTTACCAAAAGCACACATTCATCGGCGGTAATGGAAAAATTCCGGTTGGTCATCATTCGATTTTAAAGATCCCCGGCAAAGCTTTCATTGGTTTTTCAAATTTTGTATATGCCGGAACACCGCCTCAACCAATTGAATCCGATCCCAACCTCGGAAGGTCTATACTCAAATATCCTCAGATATTTTCTGATCTTACTTCAGTACAGCGATCCGATAATACTCTAATAGATTCTTCTGTTTATCCATTCGATACAAACCACGAAGATCTTTTTATGGTTATATCAAATAAAGATATTCCGTTTGGCTGGTCTGCGGTAAGCTGTCCTAAGGAAGGCTGGTTGTGGTACTCTATAAAAAACATAAAAACTTTACCCAACACTGTCGTATGGTTAAGTAACGGCGGAAGATATTATCCTCCATTCTCATCAAGACATAAAAATGTAATTGGAATTGAAGAGACTGCCAGCTTCTTTCATCTTGGACATAAAGCATCGATTGAAAATAACTTTTTAAATAAGCAGGGATTTAAAACATTTATAGAATTGTTTCCGGATAAAGTTATTAAGATTCCGTATTTGTTCGGTGTTGTTGAAATTCCAAGCAGCTTCGGAAGAGTCAAATCAATCACAGAAATAAAAGATGGAATTGAAATAACAGACGATCATCAAAATAGTATAAAAACAAAAGTAAATTTGAATTTCATCAAGGATACAAAATGAAACTTGGAGTCATAAAAAATAAAGGTGCTGCCGTAATCACTGATAAAGGTTATGTCTTATTAAGTAAGCTTGGATTAATAAGTTCACTCGAACAACTAATATCTGTTGGCAGCAGTGGTTTAACTAATATTAAAAATAAACTTATAACATATACTGAATTTATCTCTTTTAACAATGAAGAGCTTGATGCACCGCTGAGAAACCCAGGGAAGATTGTAGCAATAGGACTCAATTACATTGATCACGCATCAGAGTCGAAAATGGAATTACCAAAACATCCTCTAGTTTTTACTAAATTCAATTCATCTATTACAGGTCTTTTCGATCCGATAATTATTTCTTCTTCAGTTACTGATAAAGCTGACTATGAAGTTGAACTTGCAGTTATAATTGGTAAACAAGCTAAAAATGTCATGAGAGAAAAAGCCTTGGACTATGTTTTCGGTTATACAATTATTAATGATGTTTCTGCTCGTGATATTCAATTTGATGATGGTCAATGGGTAAGAGGAAAATCGCTTGATACTTTTTGCCCGATGGGTCCCTTTCTGATAACAGCTGATGAAATTATTGATCCGCAAGATCTTCGGCTTACTTGCAGTATCAATGGTGAAGTTCTCCAAAACGCATCAACAAAAGATATGATATTTGGTGTTGCTGATCTTATATCGATTTTATCAAAATCTTTTACATTTGAACCCGGTGATATAATATCTACAGGTACACCAAGTGGCGTTGGGTTCATT
>JAVHOU010000140.1:0-2906 GCA_036170275.1 Ignavibacteriaceae bacterium | reverse complement strand
CAGTGAATATGAAATAGATTCCCGCTTTCGCGAGAATGACAGTCGATTCGAAATCTATTTTTCAGAAGTCTCTAATATTTAGTCTTAACATTTTAATAACCTTAATTATATCTCTTCTGCGAGATTAATTCTTTTATAAACGTCCTTTAACGATGTTGAACTTTCCATCAAATCAGGAAGATATTCTACTGTAGAAATATAAGCCCACAAATAGGCTACTATTGAATAAATTTTTCCGGTAGTAAAATCGTCCAGATCAATTGCGATATAAAGTACAAAGATGAAAATAATGAGTAACACAAATCTGAGCGCTCCGAAATTTATCGCTCCCCAATTACCGATTTTTCGTTGCAATCCTCCCATCTCATTAAATATTCTTTTAACATTTTCGGGATTTTTAGTGGCAAAGGTTTCATAAACCAGCTCGTACTTATCGTGAAGATCTGATTGCAGGACAGAAATTTTTTTATTGTACAATAAATTTATAATAATTAAAGGTGCGCCAACAATAAGACAAACAACTGAAATTCTCCAATCAATAAAAAACAGTGCGATAATAGCTCCGCCAAATGAAATAAGCTGTTCAACCATTTCGGGAACACGGTACTGAAAAAAAGTTATAAATTGTTCGGAAAGTTGTGTGCGTGCCGCAGCTTTAGATGGTTCGATTTTATCAGCGTTTACATCTTTCGATATCCTAATTGCTATATCGGTATTAATGTTTTGAAATACTTTTGGCTCCATTCTCCTTCTCACAGTTCCTGAAAAGGAATTTATTCCATAGAGTAAGACCCACAGTAAAAGCAATTGCATATGATGCGACTGAAAACGGAGGTTTCGGCTGTATGATTTATTTATAAATTCATCAATCACATTGCCAAACACGGTAGGTTCAATTATCCACGCTATGTTTTCTATTATAACTAATAATAGAATTATTATTAAAGTTTTTCGATATGCTTTAAATATTTTTCTGATTGCCATAGTTGTAATGAATCTATTAAGAAATATTATTTTACAAGAGTGTATTTAAACAATTTTTTGATTTCATTTAAAAATTTTCTTATCTCTTCAATTTTATTTTCGGATGTGAGATTAACTTCAATTTTAGTTTCTTCTCAAATTGCTGCTTGGTTGGATTGTAAGTTTTGTCCCACCAGAGTTTGTGTTTATTTTTTCTTGGATATCTTTACTCTGAAAATAAAATAAAGAATCAATAATAATAAAACTATAAACGTTATTACTAAAATATTGTTATGAATCTGTTCGGTTATAATCATCCACTTTTTTCCGACATAATATCCCAAAAGAATAAAGGTCAGCGACCATAAAAATCCTCCCATATAGGCAAACAAAGCAAACTTGGAATATTTTATCTGTGTGCTTCCGGCAACAATAGCAGTTAAATGTCTTACACCAGGAATAAAATAGCCAAACACAAACATCCAGCTTCCATAACCTTCTAACCATAATTTGGTTTTGATCAACTTACTTTCGGTAATATGAAAAAACAGCCCGTGTTTATGTAAAAACCTCACACCAAGTTTGCGCCCTATAAAGAAACTAACAGTGATTCCTGTTAGACTGCCTAAAAGTGCCGAGATGATTGTAGGAATTAATTGAAGATCTTTTGTAAACACAAGGTATCCAGAGAATGTAAGAATCGTTTCATCAGGGATTGGCAACCCAATAATTCCCAAAGCCATTGAACAAAATAAACCCAAATAACCATATTGGATTACCAGATGTAATACAGCTTCTTTTATTGTTGATGCCTATAAAACAATTTTTTGGCAATCTCAGCACTGATTAATTGTGCAACAAGAAGTGTGAGAGAATCTGATTTTTTCTTTGTCTTAAGTTTGTTTGAATTATATTTTTTAAGTCTCCCTTGGGCTGTATTATCGGAAATCCCGCCAATGTTTGTATCAAGTTCCTTAAATAGATTTTCTATAGAAAGGCTCCAATAATTTGAAAGTCCTTCGGTACTTGTTCCCTCGTCAAACATTTATTTTGAGATCCTTAAACAATTTATAAGATTATTGTAAATACAATTTTACCTTCAGGAGAACATTCTGCAAAAATTTCTCCTTGATGAAGATCGATTATGGATTTAACTATTGAAAGTCCTAGTCCCATTCCTCCTGTATTTCTATTCCGGGAAGATTCTGTTCTATAAAATCTATCAAATAGTTTTGGTAAAATCTCTTTTGGGATTTCTTCGCCATAATTTATAAATGAAATTGATATTTTACCTTCAGCACTTTTTCCACAACTAATAAGTACATCTGAATTTTCTTTACTAAACTTAATTGCGTTGTCTATCAAATTACTAATTGCCTGCCGGAATAAATCAGGATCAATCTCAACAGATGCATCATCAAAATTTTCACAATTTAAAGTTAAGTTTATATTTTTCTCCTCAGCCAATTTTATATATGATTTAATAATCGGTTGCAGAAATGGTTTGATCTTAGTTAGTGTTCTATCAATTTTAATCTGCGAGTTTTCAAGTTTGGAAAGATAGAACAACCGCTCTATAATATTTATCAGTCTTAATACTTCTTCATGATTACTCTCTAATACTTCTCTATATTCCTGCGGTGTTTTTTTTGATCTTAAAGCAAGCTCTATTTCACCTCTTAAAATAGTAAGCGGCGTTTTTAATTCGTGGGATACAGAAACGGAAAACTGATTCATATAATCAATAGAAGTTTTAATTCGCTTGATCATTTTATTCATTGTAGTAACAAGCCGTCCATACTCATCATCAAAATCTGCACCCTCTATATTTTCATTTAAATTTTCAGTCGTTATTTTTTCTGTTTTCTGTATAATTTTATCAATCCTTGAAAGAGCCCTGAAAGAAATGATGGAACCACCGGCTAAAGAAAGCAAAAAGAAAA